>NZ_JAWJTF010000006.1:0-149470 GCF_048836525.1 Nostoc sp. CALU 546 | reverse complement strand
ACCAACTGACCAAACTGCCAGAAGCGATCGCATCCCTGACTCAGTTGCAACAGCTTTCCCTCAACAATAACCCTCTTAACCCTGACCTTGCAGCCGCTTACGAACAAGGCACTGAAGCAGTCTTCCAATACCTGCGGGCAAAGGCAGAAGCACAGATAACTCTGAACGAAGCCAAACTGATCCTAATTGGCGAGGGTGAGGTGGGCAAGAGCTGCCTGTTAGGGGCATTGCGGGGAGATGAATGGGAAGATGGTCGCCCCACGACTCACGGCATTGAAATTAAATCTGTAATCGTCACCGATCCCGACAGTGGCACAGAGATATCACTCAATGGTTGGGATTTTGGCGGTCAAAGGGTTTATCGACCGACGCACCAATTGTTTTTCAGTGCGCCAGCCGTGTATCTGGTTATCTGGAAACCACGGGAAGGTCCCCAACAGGGCTTTGTCAAAGAGTGGATTACGCTGATCAAAAATCGAGAACCAGATGCAAAGGTGTTGGTCGTCGCAACCCACGGCGGTCCCGGACAGCGACAACCGGATATTGACAGACAAGAAATTCTCGATCAATTCGGCAAAGATACGGTAATCGATTTCTTCCATGTAGACAGCAAACCCAACCAGGATACGACGGATTGCGCTGGTCTTGCAGAATTAAAAGATACTATTGCTCGTGTCGCTGCATCTCTTCCCGAAATGGGGCGTTCCGTTCCAGCAAAGTGGCAACGGGTGCGGGAAACCTTACAGACAAGTGACAAAGCCTATCTCCCCTACGATAATGTCATTGCCATCTGCGCTGAACAGGGAATTGATGAGGAGCAAGCAGAACTGTTCCTTCGCATCTCCCATATACTAGGGCATTTCATCCATTACCATTACGACCCAACACTACGCGATATCGTCATCCTCAAACCCGACTGGCTGGCAAAGGCGATCAGCTTTGTGCTGGATGATGAAATGACACGCAAACGCAACGGTTTGGTGGAATTTCAGCATCTCAGCCAGTTGTGGAGCCATCCGCCATTTGCAGGCGAAGAAGGCTACCCCTCAAAGTTGCATCCAATTTTTCTGCGGCTGATGGAACGCTTTGATCTATCCTACAAAGTGGTTTTCGATCCGTCAGAAACTAGCAATACCAGCCTCATTGCTCAACTTGTTCCCGATACACGGCCGGAGCCATTGCCCAATTGGGGAGAGCAACCGGAAGCAGGAGATAGACAACAGGTGCAAATCTGCCGCATTGTGGACAGTCGGGGACAGTTTGCAGTTGCAGAAGGATTGTTTTACCAGTTGATTGTCCGGTTGCACAAATACTCACTGGGACGGGCGAATTACGAAGACAGCATCCACTGGCAACGGGGCTTAATGCTTGACAATGACTACAACGGTCGGGCATTGCTGGAGTATGTTGGCACTGATGTAAAAATCACGGTGCGGGCAGCTTATCCTGAAAGGTTCCTATCCTATCTCACAGAAGAGATTAAATGGCTAGTCGAGAATTTTTGGGAAGGGTTGCGTTGTAATGTGATGGTTCCCTGCCTGCATTGCACCTTGCAGCATGAATGCGCCTGGAAACGGACTGTTTGAAGTACAAAAACTAATTGAAAGCAAAAAGAAAAATCGCCATGAGTTCCCATGTCCCATTTCCGGGTGTGGTGAATGGCAAAACATCGATCAATTGCTGAATAACGCGCCAACTGCTCAACCCCCATCCCAAGAAATTGGCATTGAGCAGTTCCGAGACATTGTGAAAGACGAGTTAAACGTCATCCGCCAAGATTTGGTTATGTACGATCGCCTAGATCAAGCACGCTTTCAGGTATTATCTCAGGAGCAACGTACTATTTTAAGCCAGGTCGATCAGCAGTTTGCAGAACTAATGCAGATGCTCACCGATGAAGCGAAAGATGGCCCGCGCCTGTTTAGCTTTAAGCCTATCGATCCGAAATTTTTCGATCGCCCCAAATGGATTAGTGCCAAGTTTCAACTCACCCTCTGGTGCGAACACGCACGTCAACCACTTCCAGCCTTAAATCCCGATGACAAGAAGAAGGGAGTCTATGAATTAGACTTGCCGCGTGAGTGGTTCACCAAGGCAGTCCCCTATCTCAGAATTTTGACCGGAACCCTGAGCCTAGTCTTACCTGTGGCAGGTTCGGCAACTAAATTTATACTGGATGATACCACCTACAAAGCCATTGAAGAACAACTCGATTTGGGACAGAAAAGCATCGAGTCTACCTTGAAGGGAAGTGATATGGCTTTAACTGGAAAGTCCAAGAGCGATGCCACCTTCTTGGAAGGCGATGCAATCCGCGCTCAAGGCTCGATTTTGCGAGAATTACACGCCCTTCTGAAACAAAAAGATCCTAGTTTTGGTGGTCTAGTGCGGGTGCAGAACAAACGCCGTGAATTTCTGTGGGTTCATCCTCAATTTGTCGATGAGTATTAATTTTATGTGAGTCTCCAACGGAGGCGCACATTAATTTTTGGGGTGAAATGTTTTGATATCGATTTCGGTTTTCAGTACAGTTGGATCATCTGTGTGTTCAATACGAAAACCTAGTTTTTCACAGACTTTTTGCATACCGTAATTATCAACCAAGATATCAGCAGTAATTTTATTTAGTTGCTCATCTCGACTAACTTGCAGTAACCTTTGTAGTAACTCGGTTCCTATACCCTGGCATTGAGAGCGATCGCTAACCACAATAGCAAATTCTGCCTCATTCGTACTATGTATTTTACTTAATCGACCAACTGCCAATATTTCCCGTGTCTGCGTTTCGGGATTTTGATATTCGACAACTAGAGCTATTTCGCGATCGTAATCAATAAAGCATATACGTGTTAGCCGTTCATGGGCTACTCTTGACTGGAGCTTAATTAGGTGGAAATAACGAAAATAAACACTTTGCTCTGAAAGTGTCTTGTGAAATTGCACCATCAACGGTTCATCTTCTGGACGGATGGGACGAATGGTAACAGGAGTGCCATCTTTCATCGTCCATTTGCTGACATATTTTGTAGGATAAGCTCGAATCGCTAACTTTGGTAGTTCGTTTTCTTTAACATTCGGTTCGTGGAGGATAATCCGCGCATCGAGGGCAATTAATTGCTCAGATGAAGCTAACAACGGGTTAATATCGATTTCCTTAATCCAACGCTGTTCCACAACTAATTGACTAAATACTACCATTAATTGTTCAAGGGCAGCAATATCAACACTTTTGCGTTCCCGAACTCCTTTAAGCGCTTTATAAATCTGCGTTTGCTCCATCATGCGCCGCGCTAAAGTGGTATTGAGGGGTGGAAGTGCGATCGCGCGATCGTGAAAAACTTCAACTAGTTGTCCCCCTGTACCAAACAGCAACACCGGGCCAAACTGTGGATCGAGACTACTACCGATAATTAGTTCATAACCAGCCATTTTTACCATAGGCTGCACGGTTACACCTAAAAAATGCTCAACACCTACTTTCTCACTCACAGATTCGGCAATAGCGTTGTAAGCATGTCGTACAGCTTCAGCATTTCTCAGATTTAATTGCACACCGCCAACATCTGTTTTATGAGTAATTGTGTGGGAAAAGAGCTTTAAAACAACTGGATAGCCAATTGTTTCAGCACATTGAACTGCTTCATCCTCGCTCTTAGAGACGCAAGTTGCAACCACCGGAATACCATAAGCAGCTAAAATCTGCTTCGATTCAAACTCCGTAAGAATAGTTCGCCCAGCCTGACGGGCTATTTGGATAATTTTTTCCACACAATTACGGTCTGGTATCCCTGAAGCGGAATCAAATACAGGCATTACAGGAGTTTCGTAGATACCGCGCAGATTATAACTAGACTGCCACATATAACTAAATATCCGAGCAGCAGTATCAGGGTAAGGATATGTGGGGATATGGCTACGATTGAGAATCATCTCACCTGCTGCAATATCTGCTCCTCCCATCCAACTAGCAAGGATAGGTTTACCAGCTATATGTGCGTAGGGTTTCAATTGCTCGGCTGTTTGGGTGGGTTCTGTCATTGCTTGAGGAGTGAGAATCACCAATAAACCATCACTATTGGAATCTTTCGCAGCAATTTCCAACGCTTTGGTATATCTCTGTGGATCAGCGTCTCCTAGAATATCAATCGGGTTGCCGTGACTCCAATGTGCTGGTAATAGTTGATTCAGGGATGCGCTAGTTTCCTCAGAAATTGGTGCAACTTCTCCACCTGCTGCAATCAAAGCATCAGTAGCAAGTACCCCAGGCCCACCTGCATTAGTTAAAATTGTCAGCCGTGGCCCTTGGGGACGGGGTTGTTTTGCCAGTACCTCTGCCATATCGAACAAATCAGAGATACTGTTGACGCGCAACACCCCACAACGTCGGAAAGCTGCATCCAGAACCTCATCACTTCCTGTCAGTGCGCCAGTATGGGAAGCAGCAGCTAAAGCAGCAGCTTCAGTACGACCTGCTTTTATGACAATAATCGGTTTAGTTAAAGCAACTTCCCGCGCTGCTGACAGAAACGATCGCGCATTCCCAATTGATTCCATGTAAATGACAATACTTTTGGTATGCGGGTCATCACTCAAATAGTAAATCAAATCTCCCCAACCCACATCCAGCATTGAGCCAAGAGAAACAAAGGCGCTAAAACCAACGTTTTCCCGAAAACTCCAATCAAGGATAGCCGTACAAAGCGCTCCACTTTGACTAATAAAGCCGACATTTCCAGGACGCGCCATTGTACTGGCAAAAGTTGCATTTAAACCTGTGCGTGGACTCATTACACCCAAGCAATTAGGGCCAATAATCCGCATTTTGCCCCGATGCGCTTGCTCAAGTATTTGCTGTTCTAAAGCGATACCCTCTGCACCAGCTTCTTTAAAACCAGCACTTAGAATAATTGCACCTTTGACACCTGCATCTACACATTCAGCAATAATACCTGGGACTGTTGTTGCGGGGGTGGCAATAACTGCTAAATCCACTAGTTCTGGTACATCAAAGATAGTCGGGTATGCTTTGATTCCCAATATGCTGTGCCGTTTGGGATTGACAGGGAAAACAGTTCCACCAAAAGGATTGCTAATCAAGTTCCATAGTAGAGTGCGTCCAACACTACCAGCTTTTTCGCTAGCACCAATTACAGCCACACTTTTTGGTGCAAAGATATCATCAAGGGGATTCGCTTTCTCAGTTCGCAAAATATCATAGGCGCGATCGCCAGATGACTGGATAGGCTTTTGCATGAGTTGCTGTTACCTGTGGTGGAAATATATTTTAAACAAGTAAGCTGAAATTTTCGTCTATAATCTGGGTAATTTTTTGTAAAGCGATCGCAACTCCAATTTCAGCAAATGGTGATAAATAGCAACCTAATTCAAAGTTCACACCTGGTACTTTGATCCACCAAGCCGGTGGACAACGACCGTATATAGCTTGAGTGAGAGCTAAGAGCGATCGCGGATCGGCTGTATGTCCGGCAATCATTTTGAAAGATTCAGGTGAAAGCAATTGTACCTGTACCTGAGAACTTTCAGAGGTGAAACAAGCATCGATAAAGATTGCCAAATCAGCATGGGCTAAAGCTTCAGCCAGTTCAGGGGTGAGTTGATGGACAGCCAAAGATTTCACTTTTGATAGATGCAACGCCTTAGCTACTCGTTGCCCAATGCCATCATCACTACGCAATTCATTACCGTAACCAATGGCGTAGGCGTAGCCCGTCGTAGACATCGCTTCCGGCGGAGCGTAGCCCATCGCATTAAAATTCATACTTTTTAGCTGTCCAACACTATTCTGAAATTAGAGACAAAACTTGAGGAACTTGTGAGGAGATAGAGAAGCTTAGAAGTAATGCTCACAATTTCCTCAGATTGTTGACATATAAATAAACCTGTGAGTAAACATTACAACTGATCAGTACTCTGTAGCAGAAATTATGACTACAGGCGATCGCCTATAGTCAAATTCTCTCCAGTCAAGACAAGAATTGTGATTTTTATCAACAACCAAGCATCTCTATAGTCTGGTGAATCTTTTGTTTGGAGGATGATGATGAGCATAAGTGATGGAAAGAACTCAGAAAATCTCAAAAATCCCCTGCTTTTTACGTTAGAAGTCGGATTATGGCCGCAAACGGTGTCTGATTCGGCTATTGTTGGTGATGCTGCGATCGTGTCACCTCCCACGAAAGATTCTTGCTCTACATACCCCACAGTCCCTGGTATTAGTTACAAAAATTTCGAGCTATCTTCAACAGGCTTGACCCCCAAACAACGAAAAACCGCTCTGGTTCAATTACAAAACTATGAGTCTACCCAGAGAAATTACTTCCTCGGCTATCAAGTCAACCAAAGCCTCAACTACGAAGAAGACTTGAAGCCGTACCTCAACTACCACATTAATAATGTCGGCGACCCTTTCCAAAGCGGGAACTATACCATCAACAGTAAGTTTATGGAGCGTGCAGTATTAGATTATTACGCCTCGCTGTGGAATGCGCGTTGGCCCCACGATCCCAATGATCCAGAGTCTTACTGGGGTTATGCTCTAACAATGGGTTGCACCGAAGGTAACTTATACGGTTTGTGGAACGGACGTGATTATTTAGCCGGTAAGTTCCTACTCAATGACCCTACCGTTGAAGAAGAAGCTAGACAAGCTAGTTTAGCAGGTCAGCCACGCTCGGTAGAGCGCCGCCTCATCTATCAGCAGACACCCGTTTTAGAAAATAACCCAAACGCTCACACTCCAGTTACATTTTATTCAGAGGACACGCACTACTCAATTATCAAAGCCATGCGCGTGATGGCTATTCAAAATTTTTACGAGATTGGGACTGAAAAATATCCCCAGGAAAATCCACTAGCACCAGGTCAACCTTGGCCAAAAGAGGTACCATCTCAAGGCGGTAACGATGGACCTGGCTCGATTGATATGGAATCACTGTGCAAACTTGTCGAGTTTTTTGCCGCCAAGGGATATCCGATTCTCGTGTGCTTTAACTACGGCACCACATTCAAAGGTGCTTATGACGATGTAGAAGCAGCAGGCAACGCTCTGCTTCCTATTTTAAAAAAATATGGTCTTGATGAACGTAAGGTATATTATGATCCCGAAGATCCGACCAAGTATGATATTCGCAGTGGTTACTGGTTCCATAGACTTCTTGCAGAAGTGGGTAAAGGGGCAGGGGGAAAGGTGAAAGGATGGAATTTTCCCTTTCCCTTTAACCTTTAACCTTTCCCCAACATCTTGTAAAAGTTACTTTTGCAAGATGTCTCATGTAGATGCTGCGCTCGGTGCTGCCTATATGCCATTTCTTGAAATGGCGTATAACATGGGCAAAATCTCGCAGCGTGGCCCGAACTTTGACTTTCGTCTGCCCTTTATCAACTCCATCGCTATGAGCGGACACAAGTGGATTGGCGCACCACTACCATGTGGGATTTATATGACCAAGACAAAATATCAGCTGCGTCCACCCGACGATCCAGAATATATAGGTTCTCAGGATACTACATTTGCTGGCTCTCGCAACGGCTTCTCAGCTATACTTCTCTGGGACTATCTGGCAAAAAATTCTTACGAAGCCCAGGTTAATAAGGTGCTTTATACCGAGAATATAGCTATCTATGCATACTTACAATTAAAGACCCTCGAAGAGAAACTGGGCGAGGATTTGTGGGTGAGACACACGCCACTATCACTTACTATACGCTTCAAACGTGCCAATGATGATATTGTCTTTAAATATTCTCTATCGAGCGAGACGTTGTATGTGAAAGGTCATAAGCGTGAGTACTCGCATATTTTCATCATGGCGCACGTTACAACTATCCTGATTGATGAACTGATTCAAGACCTCAGTCAGGCTGGTGCTTTTGGGAAGCAGGAAGAAGAAAAGCCAGAACTGGAAACTGATATCTACGTCACTCACAAGCCAAAAAAACTGATCCACGTTCCACATACTGGTCGTGGCTTTAAATAATTAATACTGTTATGAACTACCCCTATCTCAACGAAATTAGCCAGAAGTTAGCCAGGGGTTTTTACATCCCCTGACTTAACCTGAAGTGAATTCGACGGCTCATATAGTATCTGTCTACTTAGCTGAAAAATACCTCTCCTTGGTTTGACCAACTCAGTGCTGAGTGCTGAGTAAATTTAAGAAGTACTCAGTACTTCGCACAGGGCGTAAAAGCCCCGCAAGAGTGTGGGCGGAATCTTCTTATAGAGAGAAGGTTGATACCCGCGCATAGTGTGGGCGGTCAACTCAGCACGGGCTAAACGCCCCGCTATCCATGTACAGCACTTGGAACTCAGCACTGTATTTCCTCACAAGTTCCTCAAATTCTTTTTCTAATTTCAAGATAAAGATGCCCAACTATTGCATTAATTAGCTTGAAAATTTGCGAAGCAACAAATATGGGTTAAGCAAAAGAGATAGGCATCTGCCAAAAGTAGTGAAAATTTTTTGAACTTGGAATTGCTTAGGAGCTACACACCATGAGTACCATTGTTCAACCTCAAAGAGAATTTAATTTTTTTGATTTCTGGGATAGTTTTTGTCGCTGGATTACTAGTACAGAAAATCGGATTTACATCGGCTGGTTTGGTGTGTTGGCGATTCCCACTTTGTTGGCTGCCACCATCTGTTTTATTTTGGCTTTTATTGCCGCTCCCAGCGTAGATATGGATGGCATCCGTGAGCCAATCATGGGTTCATTGATGGATGGTAATAACTTAATTACAGCCGCAGTTGTACCAACCTCTGCTGCCATTGGTTTGCACTTTTATCCGATCTGGGACGCGGCATCAATGGATGAATGGCTCTACAATGGTGGGCCATATCAATTGATTGTGCTGCATTTTCTCATTGGTATTTGGTGCTATCTAGGGCGATTTTGGGAACTAAGCTATCGTTTGGGAATGCGCCCCTGGATAGCAATTGCCTATTCTGCACCCGTCATCGCCGCTACTTCCGTTTTGTTAGTTTATCCCATTGGCCAAGGTAGTTTTTCTGATGGTTTACCTTTGGGAATCACTGGAACTTTCCACTTTATGTTGGCTTTCCAAGGTGATCACAATATCCTTATGCACCCGTTTCACATGTTGGGTGTAGCAGGTATATTCAGTGGCGCACTATTTAGTTCTTTACATGGTTCTTTGGTGACTTCAACACTCATTCGGAAGACCGATGACAATGAATCAATTAATGCCGGATATAAGTTAGGTCAAAAGAAATTTACCTACAAGTACCTATCAGGACACTCTAGCTTTTTGGGACGGTTGTTGATTCCTATCTTTGCTAGTAAAAATCATCGTGCTTTCCATTTATTATTAGCAGCATTCCCAACGATAGGTATTTGGTTCGCAGCAATGGGTGTATGTTCGATGGCGTTTAATATCAATGGGTTGAACTTTAATCATTCCATCTTGGATAGTCGGGGTGAAGTAATTAGAACCAACGCTGATATACTGAACCGTGCCAATCTGGGTATAAATGCAATGCACGCTCCTAATGTCCATAATTTTCCTTTAGTTTTGTCTAGTGGTCAACCTATTCCAGTTAGTTAAAGATTGCATCCATCCATTTTTATGGTTGTTTTAAACCTGCCTGCAATTCTGATATTAGTCAATATTGCAGGCAATTTTTTTCTCAGAGCCGGAAACATGTATTATCAATAGGTAGTGAAAAATCACGCGACCATTCATTCCAAGAGCCAAAATAATTTCTGGCAGAAATTCCCGCCTCTTCAAGGGCTATTAATGTATTCGCAGCCCTTGAACCCTTAAAGCAGTAAATATACACAATGGACTCTGAAGTAATACCTACTGACTGACAAATTTCTCGGATTTCATCTGGCGATCGCAACGTGGGGATTTCCGATTCGGAATTCATCAGATGATGCCATTCTAACCATACAGCGTTAGGGATTCTGCCTTTGCGGGGACAAAAATCAGGATGATAGGGAGAAGAACTCAACCCAAGCCATTCATTGCGATCGCGCACATCTAATTTAATAATTGCTGGATTGTCAATTGCTTGCAACATCTCGGCGGTAGTCACCATCATGTCAGCATTGGGATGCAATCTAAATATGCTGCTTTCACGTAATGGTACTTCATCGGTAGTAGGTAATCCCTCTGTCAGCCATGCTCTATATCCTCCGTGTAAAATAGATACCTGAGTGCAGCCCAAATACTTCAGTAAGAAAGCTGCTCGACAAGATTGACCATAACCTCTATTTAAGGCATCTTCATACACAATTAACCGTTCCGCACCTGATATTCCCAGCTTGCTCATAATTTCTGCAAAATACTCTTGTAGTTCTTTTAATCCTGCTGGGGAGGAATTCTCTAAAAGATAGGTGAAAAAATCTCTAATATTTAGGGATTGAGGAATATGAGAGATAGCATAATCTTCGGGGCTTCGCGTATCGATAATGACAGTTTGTAACGATTTTTCTGCTGACAGCGACGTGAGTTCTTGAGGAGAAATGAGGAGTTTTGTATTCACGCTTTCATGCTTCTATTATTCTACCATTAGGCATTATCGCGCCCGTTAGATTTGCGTTTTGGAATACAAATCACAGAATAATAAATATTGAATGTTACAAGAGAACCTTTGTGGCTGTGTTGTTTTCAAGCAAGAATTCAGAATCCAGAATTCAGAAGTCAGAAGTCAGAAGTCAGAAGTCAGAATAGATTAATCTCGGCAAACTTCATTTACAATATTTCCATCTTTCCCAATTAATTGAATATGTAAAGGCATTTGTCCTGCCGCATGAGTTGAACAACTCAAGCAAGGGTCAAAAGCTCTGATTCCCGCCTCAACACGGTTTAACATCCCTTCAGAAATTTCTGAACCGTGAATAAAATGTCGGGCAATTTGTGCGACTGTGCGATTCATTGCCAGATTGTTCTGACCTGTGGCAATTACTAAATTTACTTTTTGAAGTAACCCATTCTCATCAACTTGATAATGGTGAAATAATGTCCCACGTGGTGCTTCACTCACACCCACTCCTTCTAATTGATTAATGCCAGCATCAGCACGCAATTTTTTAGACATTAAATCTGGGTCATCTATCATAATTTCTATGCGTTCAATGCAAGCTAAAATTTCAATCAACCGGGCATAGTGATAGAAAAATGATGAGGTGACAGTGCCTTTACCTCTGTCTCTAAATTCTCTCAATTCTGTATCAGCTAAAGGTGTACCAATATGACTGCAAATATTCAGACGTGCTAGCGGCCCCACCCGATAAATACCACTATCTAAACGACAATGGTCGCTCTGGTCAGGATAACCTAAAGGACGATAGTAAGGAGACTTTAAATAAGAATCTGGTTGAACTGCTTCACCAATAAATTCTTGATAATGAATTGGATCGAGTTTATCAGCAATAATATTTCCAGCGCTATCTACAAAACGAATATGTCCGTCGTAGTTCTCCCACAAACCATCAGGAGTAACTAAACCCATAAATAAGCTAGGAAAATTCCCAAAGATTTGCACTTCTTTTTGATAATCATTGAGTAAGCCTTTAAATCTACCCAGTGCATCTAATATTGTGCTGCGTACTTCTGGAATGCGGTTCTGAATATGGGTGCGTCCTTCTTGCGATAAGGGTTCACGGACACCACCAGGAACCGCCCATGATGGATGTATTTTTCGCCCTCCCAATTGTTCAATAATTTCTTGTCCAAATTGACGTAAGCGGATTCCGCCACGCGCTAATTCTGGTTCAGCTGCAATTAAGCCAAATACATTGCGTTTTTGAGGGTCGCTATCCATCCCTAATAATAAATCTGGGGCGCTGAGGTGGAAGAAACTCAGGGCGTGGGATTGGATAATTTGTCCCAAATTCATCAAACGGCGCAATTTTTCCGCAGCTTTGGGAATTGTAACAGCAAGGATGCGATCGCCTGCCTTTGCTGATGCTAATAAATGACTCACCGGACAAATCCCACAAATCCGCGCCGTAATTCCTGGCATTTCCCAAAGCGGGCGACCTTCACAAAACTTTTCAAAACCACGAAATTCTGTGACATGAAAGCGAGCATCGCTCACTTGTCCTGTATCATCCAAGTAAATAGATATTTTGGCATGTCCTTCAATTCGTGTAACCGGATCGATAATAATCTTTTTCATGACTATCTTAATTTTGGATTTTAGATTGACCAGTTTTAATTAAAAATTAAAAATTAAAAATTAAAAATCTAAAATTCGGTCAACCACTACACCAATTCTCATAAATGTCTTTAGCTTCTGGATATTCATCGCAATATTCTTCAAGGGCTGTTTTCACGACTTTCTCTGCTCGTTGATGTGCTATCTCGGCTTGTAATTCCTCGATCGCATCCCAAGCAGCAGCACATTCTTCTGAACGGATGCCTTTTTGATCGCAAATAACACGAGCTTTTTTAATTTCGTCCTGAAGCTGTTGTTCTAATAAGATAGTATGAGGTTGCTCAAGAAAACTACTATTAGCTAGAATGTCAACAAGGGAAATGATACCCAGTAGTTCGCCCTGAATAACAGGCGCTCTCTGCAAATTATGGTCAGCAAATAATCGTGCTATGTATTCTAAGCCAAGGTCAGGATTGACGACGATACAAGGCTTAGTCATCACTTCATGAACACGCACACTACAGGGATCTTTACCATAAGCAATCACTTTATAGACAATATCCTTTTCAGTAATCATGCCGTAGGCGTCTTGTTCATGGCGACGATCTACAACCAGCGCTTTCCAGTCCCTTGTTCTTAAGAGTTTGACTGCTTCCGCCACTGTTGCGGAACTACGAATCGTAGCAACATCTTTAGTCATAATGTCAGATGCTTTCAACATGATGCTCTCCAAATTTCTAATAAAGCTAATGCTATACGGGTTTAATAAAATCTAAAAATGTGAGCTTTCTAAATTTCCTTGTGATCTATTAGTCCTGTTATGCAGTCGCATCCATTGATAAGCAGTAATGTTTAATAATAAACCCACGAAGAATAACAAGACCATCAAGGCTATCTGATACCAGAGAAGTGGCTGGACAAATAAATCTAAAATCACGTGTAGTAAGTTCATAATGCTGTAAAAGATAGTTAAGCCAAAATGCATAACTCGATAACGTTTTGAATCGGTAAAAGTAGTAGCAATAATTGCCAACATTGGCAGCACAAAAAAACCTAACATCAACCACATAATTCCAGAAATATCATTGATGGTTTTGGCTGGTTGAGATTCGACAACAGGTAAACTATGAAAAAGCGGTATTAAATTCAGCTGTGTATGAAACAGTGTTCCTAGTAGAAATACTGTCCAAAGAGCAATGATTCTTTCCCGATAATTAACTGCCATAATTGTTGATAAATTTGTTTTACAATTGCCTCACTTTCAACTTAGATAAAGAATTTGAGTAACTTGTGAAGTTAACCAAACTTGATAAACTCACGTCCTGCTAATTGTGGTTTTTCTCCCCTTAAAAGTGGCTCTAACACTGCTTTAATCCGAGTTGCATCAGGTGGACAACCTGGCAAATAAATATCAACTGGGACTACTTTATGCACTGGTATCACCCGATCTAGTAAGGTTGGTACAATACCAGGCTCATGGGGAATTGTGGCGTGAATATCTGCGGCTTCGATGTAACAACGCTGAAGAACAGGTTCGGCACTACCTAAAGGGTTGCGTAAAGCAGTAACATTACCAGTGACAGCACAATCGCCAAAAGAGACAAGGATGTGCGATCGCTCTCTTACTGTCTGAATAGTTTCCAAGTGATCCTCATTGGCTACTGCACCCTCAACTAACACCACATCCACCCCTTGAGGATATTCTTTGGTATCAGCGAAGGGACTATAAACTAAATCCACTTGTCCAGCTAAATCAATCAGCCATTCATCCAAATCGAGAAAAGACATGTGACAACCAGAACAGCCGCCTAGCCAAACCGTTGCTAATTTTAAACGAGCCATTTTCTTTTTTTTGAGGGTGATAGGGATGAACTTTGACCTTATAACTCAAGACTTGAGTGCAACTTCTTGCCATTCCTGTACGACATATTTTGGAATTGAAAGATTGATGAAGTGTTGTCTATCTACAGGTATCCCAATCAACAAATCTTCAGTTGGTAATTGAGGCAAAACATTCTTGAAGTCATACTGACCGATGGTTGGTGCTGGTGCTTCATCTAGGAAAATATCAGGAGCAGTAAATACTTTACCTGTATCACTAGTAATTTTCAGGGGTAAGGGATGGGCTAGTTCCTGAGAACCAGGAAATCCCACCAACCGGAGACTTATTGACGATATTTTATTGCTATTAGAATGAACTCGCTTAAACAAGACAACCTGCCAATAATTTCCTAATTCATCATTTAATTTTTGCTGTGAGCGATAAACGATTTCTCCTGGCGCATCGTCTAATTGAATAACAGTAGCAATCACCTGTTGAGATGTGAATGTTGCTAAACCCAGGTATATATATATTGTTAATATTGCTAGCAATAGGAGCCACCAAAAAAATTTTAAGAGACGGCGTAACATTAGATTTACCTCGTTGTGCAAATTCATGATTGGTAGCTAAACAAGCCATTGCTACTTCTGGCGTGCTGTGACTAGGAAATCAAGTTTGGTGCGATGTCTTGCGACAAGCCACTTTGTGTCTACGCGTTTCATTTCTCCGACGCTTGAGCCTTTGTTAAAAAGCGCACCTGTAGGGCAAGCATTAATGCATTTACCGCAGGAAGTACAAGTATCTGAGGTTCCCCAAGGCTGATTCAAATCAGTGATTACATGAGAGTTTGTCCCCCTACCCGCCATATCCCAAGTGTGCGCTCCTTCAATTTCGTCACAAACACGGATGCAACGAGTGCAAAGAACACAACGGTTATGGTCAACACCGAAGCGATCGTGAGAAACATCGACTTTGCGATCGGGGAAATGGTAATCCAACCGCACATGATCCATACCCATCTCAATGGCCAAGTCTTGCAATTCGCAATTACCATTAGCTACGCAAACTGAGCAAATGTGATTGCCTTCAGCAAATAGCATTTCTATGATTGTGCGACGATATTTTTGCAAGCGATCGCTATTTGTCTCAACTTCCATACCCTCAGTAACTTTTGTCACACAAGCAGGTTGAAGTTTATTACTACCAGCAATTTCTACTAAACAAAGCCGACAAGCGCCAACATCTCCAACTCCTTCTAGGTGACACAAAGTCGGAATGTGAATCCCTGCATCCTGTGCCGCTTGGAGAATAGTCTCCTCCTCACGAGCGCTAATTAATTGTTCATTAATTGTTAAAGTTTTTACAACCATCTCTTATTGATTCCTGGTAACGCTAATGTACTTTCAAATTGCACATTTTTTCCAGTTATTGGTCTTTTATAAATACAAACAACAAATGAAAAATGACCAATGACTAATGACTAATCAAAGCTAAATACTCATCACGGAAGTAACGCAAGGTACTAAATACTGGATTGGGTGCAGATTGACCAAGACCACACAAGCTAGTATGTTTTACCATGTCACATAGTTCTTCCAACAATTCCAAATCAGCAAAGGATGCCTTACCTTCACTAATCTTTGTCAACAATTTATACAACTGCACCGTCCCCACCCGACAGGGAATGCATTTACCACACGATTCATCCATGCAAAATTCCATGAAGAAGCGGGCGACATCCACCATATTGGTAGTTTCATCCATGACAATCATCCCACCGGAACCCATCATCGAACCCAGTTGAGTGAGTGATTCATAATCTACCGGACTATCAAAAGCTGCTGCTGGAATACATCCCCCAGAAGGGCCACCAGTTTGGACTGCTTTTACCACACCACCATCTGGTACGCCACCGCCCATTGCTTCCACAATTTGCCGCAGTGAAGTTCCCATCGGTACTTCTATTAAACCTGTGTTACGGATTTTGCCAGCTAGAGCGAAAACCTTTGTACCTTTGCTCTTTTGAGTGCCAATATTAGCAAACCATTCAGCACCTTTGCGAATAATGGGTGCAATATTGGCGTAAGTTTCAACGTTATTAATTAAGGTTGGATAGCCCCATAAACCAGACTCAGCAGGATAAGGCGGACGGGGATGAGGAGTACCGCGTTTACCTTCAATAGAAGCCATTAAAGCGGTTTCTTCACCACAGACATAAGCACCAGCACCGATACGAATATCAATTTTAAAATCAAAGTGAGAGTCGAAAATTTGTGTGCCTAGAATGCCAAGGCGTTGTGCTTGACGAATGGCAATTTGCAGACGATTAATGGCAATGGGATATTCTGCCCGAATGTAAATGTAGCCTTGGTTTGCGCCGATAGAGTATGCTGCAATCGCCATTCCTTCCAAAACGCGATGAGGATCACTTTCCAGTACACTGCGATCCATAAACGCCCCTGGATCGCCCTCATCAGCATTGCAGATTACAAATTTGCGATCGCTTTGCTCGCCGTAGGCATCACTTTTTGCTTTGGCAACTGTTGCCCATTTCAAACCTGTAGGATAACCAGCACCACCACGTCCCCGTAAACCGCTGCGGGTAACAGTATCTACTACTTCGCTAGGAGTCATCTCCCGCAAGACATGGTAAAGCGCTTGATAACCGTTGGCAGCAATATAAGATTGAATGCGTTCTGGATCGACTTTGCCACTGTTTTCTAAAACAATTGGCATCTGGGATGTAAAAAATGGATGTGTTAAATCACCCTGTTGGACTGTTGTCTCTCCTCCATTGATAGCGGTGATAATTGATGGTGCATGATCAGGTGTGACTTTCTCATACAATTTGCTATGTGGAGATTGCCTAGAGTCCTCCCCAGTCCCCAGTACCCAATCCCCAGTCCCCAGTTTCTCCACCTGTACTAATGGCCCTTGACAGCATAAACGCATACAGCCAACGCCACGAACTTCTACTTTTTCTGTCAAATTCTCTGCTGTTACAGCCTCTTCTAGACGCTGTTTGACGACTTGGGAATTCGCAGACAGACAACCAGCGGCAACACAACAGCGAATTTGCACAAGTTTCTCTGAAGCACGTTCTTTTTGGGCAATTTCAATTAATTCAGGTAGATCCATCTTGCAACCATCCTTTGATGCAATCAAGGACTGATTCAGCAGTTTGATTGCCTAAAACAGTGCCATCAAGTACTACAGCAGGTGCAATTCCACAAGCACCCAAACATCTTGCTGTTAGCAGTGAAATTTGACCATCTGCTGAAGTTTCACCAGCGTGAATGTGGACAGATTTTTCTAAATTTGTCAGGATAGCTGGAGCGCCTTTGACGTAACAAGCTGTACCTGTACACACTACACAGGTATGTACACCACTAGGAGCAAGTGAAAACAAATGGTAGAACGTAGCAACGCCATAAACTCGGCTAGGTGGCAGTTTGAGACTATGAGCAACGTAAATTAATACATCGTTTTCTAAATAGCCAAAAAGTTCTTGCGCTTTATGCAATATCTCAATGAGTGCATCCTGTTGATACTGATAGCGTTTTATAGTTGCATCCAGCATCTTAAAGCGCTGATCACTGTGAGTTGCTGAGGGTGTTTTTGCCGTGTTGTTAATTTTAACAGCAAATGCTGAATTCATGGTTTGAGCCTCTTGTCTCTTCAGGATGTTCCGAGTCTCACAGTTAAGATGATAGAAGAACAATTTGAGAAACTTGTGATGACAGTTAAGTGAATTTTCGGCGTTGTTGGATGAAGGTACAATTAATCACACTCCAGACACAGAGGGAAGATTATATTTCGGGAGTAATATCTAAATTTCCGCTTAGTTATCAATAGTAATAGCTGATAACTAACGATGCATAATACCTAAGTTAGATCCTCACAACTTCCTCAGTTTTTTGGATTAACCTCAACATATAGCCGGAACAGGGTTAGAAAGTGAGGCAGAGGACAGTATTATTTATACTTTCTGCCCTCTGCCTCCTTCCTTTGTTTCTTGTTGAGGAGTCATGACCATGCAAAAACGACTTGGCATTCTTACCAGTGGTGGCGACTGTCCTGGACTCAATGCTGTAATTCGGGCAGTTGTAAACCACGCTACTCTTACATATAACTGGCAGGTAGTGGGTATTCCTTATGCGACTAGAGGGCTTTTAGAGAAAAAGGCAATTCCTCTGAGCATACATGGTCTAGACCTACGTGGTATTGACCCCTTGTTAAATATGGGAGGCACAATTCTGGGTAGCATTAACAAAGGAGATACTCTGGCTCATGTTGACGAGATTGTTGCAGGCTATCATGCTTTAGAACTAGCTGCCTTGATTGGTATTGGTGGAGATGGCAGTTTAGCAATTCTCAACGAACTGCAAAGCAAAGGGAACTGGCAGTTCATCGCCATTCCGAAAACAATTGATAATGATGTAGGCAAGACGGAAAGAGTAGTTGGGTTTGATACTGCGGTCAACACAATTGTTGATGCCCTAAATCGTTTGACATTTACAGCGGCTAGTCACGATCGCGTGATGATTGTCGAAGTCATGGGACGGAAAGCAGGTCACTTAGCACTGCACTCTGGCATTGCAGGTGGTGCGGATGTGATTTTGATTCCCGAAATTCCCTACACAATTAAAAGTGTGTGCGAACATTTGGCAGAATTACGCGATCGCTGGGGACGCAGATTTGCAATTGTAGTCGTAGCGGAAGGCGTTCAAATAGCAGTCGATTCATCTAACTATTCATCATGCCAAAAGCCATCCTGTGGTATGGGTCAATATATTGCCGATGAAATTCGCCGTTGCAGTAACGATCAAATTGATATTCGGGTTTCTGTTTTAGGACATATCCAACGAGGTGGTATTCCTTCAGCTTTAGACCGTTTGGTAGCCACAGCTTTTGGTAAAGCTGCGGTAGATTTATTAGCCGATGGACAATCTGCACAGATGGTAGCTTGGCAAAATGGACAAGTTGTAGCAGTTCCTTTAGAGGAAGTCTTGGCTTTTAGTCCGTGTCTTGTAGATCCCAATAATTTCTTAGTGCAAACGGCGCGATCGCTCAGTACTTATATTGGTAACATTACTCCAGCGATCGTCAAAACATAATTTACAGTTATTTTCAGGTAACCCAACCGAATATTTGCAGTACTTAGTGCCATTCGGTAAAGGTCAAAGGGAAAGGGTTAAACTTGGATTCTGCTGGTGCGATCGTAAAAACTCAACGGACATCATTATTTGCCCGTGAGTAAGGTAAGCGGAGCCTCTTAATAGGCATTCCCAGTCGTCGGAGACTGGGAACGAGGTCATGCTTCTACTTTATCGAAGGAGGCAGGAGGAAAACTGCCCGACGCTCCTCTCCTGAGCTACCGCTGCGCTATCTGTAACACCCCGCGACCTAATGGAGTAAGGGTTTAAGACAAGAACTCCAAAAATTCTAGTTTTGTGGCTCTTTTTCAGGAGGGGTTTGAATCCTATAAGTGAAAAAACCTCCTGCCTCCTGCCTCCTGCCTCCTTCAATGAGTCTTCTCTGTATTAACCACCTGCAACAGCTGGGACAATACTTACTTCATCACCATCTTTAAGAGTTGTGTTTATACCATCTAAATGACGGATATCTTCGCTATCGACGTAAAAATTTACAAACCGACGTAGTTTACCTTCTTCATCGCATAAGCGCGATTTAATCCCAGGAAAGCTTTTTTCTAAGGATTCCAACAATTCTGCAATGGTGCTACCACTGGATTCTAGAGTAGCTTGATTATTGGTAAAACTTTGAAGAGTCGTAGGAACTAAAACTTTTACAGCCATAGAAGTAAAAAGTGAGGAATTAAGAGTGAGGAGTTAGGAATAAAGTTAAGAGTTAAGAGTTATGAATAAAAAAACTCATAACTCATAACTCCTAACTAAACGAGGACTTGTTGCCATTCCAAGCGATCAAGAGTACGCGATCGCTCTAGCGCACGTTCAAAACTATCGAGTTTGGCGTCAATAGTCAAGGGTTCACCAACGTAGCCTTGGATTGCTTCTTGGGTTTTCAGACCATTGCCTGTGATGTAAATCACGGTTGTTTCATCTGGATCAATCTTGCCAGCTTCTACCAGTTTTTTCAGCACGGCCACAGTTGTACCACCAGCTGTTTCTGTGAAGATGCCTTCGGTTTCTGCCAGCAGTTTGATGCCATCAATAATTTCTGCATCATTAACTGATTCAATGTTACCACCAGTCTTTTGAGCTAACTCTACAGCATAAATGCCGTCTGCTGGGTTGCCGATCGCCAGCGATTTAGCAATTGTATTCGGTTTTACTGGCTTAATAAAGTCGCGTCCTTCTTTAAAGGCTTGGGCGATGGGTGAACAACCTTCAGCTTGAGCGCCGCTGAAACGAACGCTCTTGTTTTCTACTAAACCAACTTCTACAAATTCTTGGAAACCCTTATAAATTTTGGTAAATAGTGAACCAGATGCCAAGGGAGCAACAACATGATCCGGTAGTTCCCAGCCTAGTTGTTCCGCAACTTCAAAACCTAACGTCTTGGAACCTTCAGAGTAATAAGGACGTAGATTAATATTGACAAAACCCCATCCATGTGTATTAGCAACTTCTGAACAGAGGCGATTTACCTGATCGTAGTTGCCCTTAACTGCCATCAGGGTGGGACTGTAAATCAAGCTACCGAGAATTTTACCGGCTTCTAAATCTGCGGGGATGAACACACAGCAGTCTAAACCGGCGTGAGCTGCGATCGCAGCTGTAGAATTTGCCAAGTTACCAGTGCTAGCGCAAGAAACAGTAGTAAAGCCCAACTCTCGCGCCCTCGATAGAGCAACTGATACCACCCGATCCTTAAAGCTCAGGGTGGGCATATTCACGGCATCATTTTTTATATAAAGCTTATTTAGACCCAGGCGACGGGCAAGACGATGGGAACGAACCAAGGGAGTCATACCCGTTCCCACATCTATAACATTGTCAGTTGCGACAGGCAAAAAGGGACGGTAGCGCCAAATGGAGTTGGGCCCAGCTTGAATTGTTTCACGAGTGACAGTCAGACGTAGGGCGCTGTAGTCATACTTGACCTCTAACGGCCCAAAACATAACTCACAAACATTGCTGGCTTTGAGTTCATATTCGGCACCACATTCTTTACACTTTAAGGCTTGAAAGTAGGCAGTGCTGCTTTGGGTTTGGGTTTGGGTTTTGATTGCCTGAGTCATAAACTAGCTTTCCCTGTTTGTCTGTCGGCTGTCGCCTGATAGTAACACGAGTAAAAATACCAGTCAAACATACCCGACAAATTTTGTCGGGTATGTTTAGTATTGAAAGGAATGATTATTGTAAAACTTTAACATCAGTAATCCCTACATTTAGTATTTACACTTATGCGTCGAATGTTATAAAAAAAGAAAACAGCTTAAACTACTCAGCATTAACACTGCTAAATAATATGATTAAATTGCATTTTGTTTATGATGAATTTGCATTTATTTAAATTACTATCTCATTTAAGTAATCTAGATCACCTAGTTAACTTTCAATTTTTTTATCTAAACGACTCTATTGAGCAGTATGTCTTTCTGATGAAAAAGACGCAAAAGTGTTTTCAGATATAAGTTTTAGTGTTTTTAGCACCTGAGTTAAACCACTAAAATTTCTATGTGTGTTGCCAAAATAAAGTTACCTTTTCAACTTTGATGCACTCATTAATAGCTAGACAAGTTACTTATTTATACGGAAGATTTTTTGAGCTTTAAAAGCTACATTGCTATTTACATGAACAACTTAGCAAAATACAGTAATAAATTACACATATTTGCGATTGCCAGCCTTGAGTCTCAAGGGTAAGCATAAAACAAGTAGACAAGTTATTTCTGGTTATTGCCTCAATATAATTTTCAAGGAGTGTCAATCATTTCACTCCTTAAATATGCATTCCCGAAACGTTGAAGTTTTGGGCAGCTATATTCGGTAATTCTTTAAGGAATTGCCGAACTTTATCCTGTCTCAAAATCCAAGATACAAGTTCAGCAAACAAACAAACTACTTTTATGGTAAACCGAAACAAATCTGTCAACAAGCAGCGTAAGCCTTACCAATCTCTAGTAGCAACAGCATTATTAACTGGTAGCCTTTTCCAATTTATTGCACCTGTACTAGCTGACGGTACAGCTGCTGGTCAATCCATCAGCAACACAGCAACTGCTACCTACGAAGATCCTAACAATCCAGGAACTCCTATTAATACAACTTCTAACACCGTCACTGTTACAGTGGCAGAAGTTGCTGGTATCACAGTTGAATCTACTGGTGTAGTAGATAGTAACGGTGGCAACGTCGAAGTTAATGATTCATTAATCTTCAATTACACTATCACTAACGTTGGTAACGACCCCACCGGCTTCCGTATACCCAACTTAGCCACAACAACGGGGCCAGCTACAGTATCAGGAACCTTACCAAACGGTGGCACACCCAATAACCTGCAATACAGTATTGACAATGGTGTAACCTGGACTAACATCACAGCTGATGTGGTTGTACCAAACATTCCTGTAGGTGGTCAAGTTTTAGTCAGAGTACCAGTTACCGTCCAACCAGGCGCTCAAAACGGTGACACAATTACTGTTAGGCTTGGTAATACTCCTGCCAACGCTCAAAACGTCTTGCGGAATCCTGATGGTGGTGACGTTTACACTGTAGATAACCCTGATGATGGGCCTAACAATCCAGAAGTAGACGGCATACCTGTTAACGGTACTAGGGAAGCTAGTGATACATCTACCGATGTGAGAATTGGTGGAGTTGTTCAAAGCTATTCTTTAGCTACTGTTCTTAAGACACGCACTGCTTACAACAACAATAATACAGCCAACTCAATTACAGATGACACCTTAACTTATGGGTTGAGTTTGCGAGTTGAAGGTAATGATCCTACAGGACGGGGAATTACCCCCGCCGCATTGGAAGGTAGAAACATCAACCTTGACGGTTCAACTGTTCCACGCATCTTAGTTTCAGATGCCATTCCCACAGGTACAGATTTAGTTTCAGTCACTCCGCCTGCTGGGTGGATAGCAGTCTACACCACATCTCCAATTGGTACTAATGCCAATGACGCAGCATGGACAACAACAGTACCAACTAACCTTGCTACAGTTACGCGCGTTGGTTTTGTCAATAATCCTGCTACCGTTACATCAGTTGCACCTAATCAAACAGTTACTGGTTTCTCCATTCAATTAACAGTAGAATCTGGTGCAACATCACCCTTAATTGTTGCTAACATCGCTCAATTGTTTGGTCAAACCCCTGGCAATACCTTCCCTGTATACGATGAATCTGGTGATCAAAATCCCAGTAACTTCGGTGGACAAGTGGGTAACATGACACCATTTCCAGGTACAGATATTAATAATGATGGTATCCCAGAGACTTTGGTTGTTGATGATGGTTTTATTAACAACCCAGGTACTCCAGAAACAGGAGTTGATGGCAACAACGATAACACTGGTGTTGGTGATGGTGGTGAAGCTAACATCTTTACGGTGGAAGTTGCTGTAGCTTCAGCAATTCTCAATGGCCCAATTAATGCGCCCAATGCCATCGGCCCATCTGGTGGAACCAATGATGACTTTACTAACAAATCTTCTCTAGTCCCAGCAGGTACACTACCAAATACCACGCTTAACCCGCAACCAGTGGGCTTTACAAACACCATCAGAAATAGTGGTGCTAATGCTAGTAACTATTCTTTAGTACCTATACCACCTGCAAGTAATACACCTGCGGGAAATAATGCAGACTTACCCACAGGTACGTTAGTCACCATTACCTACGGTTCTGAATCTAGATCCTATGTTTGGAATGGCACGAATTTTCTCTTTGATATAGATCGTGATCCTGCTACGGCGGGTGATCAATCAGCTATTGATGCCATAACTGAATACATTACCATTCCTAACGTGGCTGCTGGCACTAATATCAACTACGGTGTGGAAATTGATTTACCTGCTAATACTCAGTTATCCACAGATATTGACAGAGGTTTCCCAGTGCCAATTACTGCCTTTGTGGATGATGCTACTGCTGGTTTAGGTGCAGAAACTGTTCGCAACACGACGATTGACCGTGTATATACTGGCTTCTTAAAACTGCGGAAACTGTCAAGAATCCTAGACCAAAATGGACAGCCAGTGGCAGGGGCTGATGGTCAACTCAGCGATACTCCTAAGAGTCCTGTACCTGGAAACATTATTGAGTATCAGATTCAGTACAGTAACATTTCTGAGCCACAATCTGGTAACGGTAACATCATCTTAAACGCCAGCAATGTGGTGATTAATGAAAATGGTGTCACACTTCCTAATAACTGGGCGTTAGACCAAGATAATAACGGCCAAATTGATACCAGCAACATCATTGGTTCAGCTACTGACCCCAACGGTAATATTCAATTCTTCAACGGTAATCCTGCTACTAACTCTGGTAGTGACCAGACTGGAACAACTGTAACTACGGATGTGACTAGATATGTCAATAGTGTCACCGGTCAGGTAGCCCCAGGTCAGCAGAGAACATTCAGCTTCCGACGTAAGGTTAACTAATTCGTTGGGATTGGGGACTCTGATGTTTGCAAACTCATTGGCGTGGTCACTGAGCTTTGTCGTTCGCGTAGCGTCTCGTAGAGAAGTGCAGTTTCTCGTAGAGAAAAGATTGCACGATCGCTGCAACCAGTTGACCTTATCCCCAATCCCTAAATAGGAAGTAAAGAGAGGAGTGACTCTTTCTTAGCAAAAACAGGGAAAGATAAGTCAACAATCAACATTCTGGAAGTTTTTTGAGGTGATTTATATGCAGCGTGTTTCTCTTGCAGGTTTAGGAGCGATCGCACTCATTATTACAGTTCCATTTGTCGGTCAAATTCCGGGAATCGCAAATGTATGGCATTCAGGAAGTGCTGTTGCTCAGAATATCAAAACTCAAGGGCAAATTCAATTGCGTTTAGAAGCAGAAAAGCAAGTGGTGGCACTGGATCAGCAGGGTAAGCAAAGCCAGAAATGGGAACCTTTGAAAGGTCAAGTTGTGGTGCGACCAGGAGATGTGTTGCGATATACCTTGAGTGGCGAAAATAAGAGCGATCGCCCAGTTAAAAATCTAATTCTCAATCAACCGATTCCGAAAGGAATGGTCTACGTGCTGAATTCTACCAATGTCGCCAACAATGCCAAAGTCATTTACAGCATTGATGGCGGGCGTAGCTTTGTCGAAAATCCCACTGTTAAAGTTACTCTTCCTGGCGGGAAAGTGGAAACAAAACCAGCCCCAGCCATTGCCTACACCCACATCCGTTTACAGATTCCATCACTTGCAGCCAAGACAACAGTTAAGGCGACTTATCAAACCCAAGTGCGCTGATGGAGACGAAGGGAGACGAATTTCCTGACTCGATAAAGAAGCGTTTCTAGGCGAAACCTGGAAACGAGATTTGGCTTAACTGGATTTCCACAAATAAGTGCTTTTATTAACAACAAGCTTGACATTTCAGAGGAGATGTGTAGGGTGAGCCATCCTCAAAACCAAAAGCAAATTACTTCTAGCAGTAGATGGTGGCGACGGTTAACAGCTACTCTTCTTCTGGGAAGTTTTTTGCATACTACTATACCTATACCAGCGATCGCGCAACAGACTAACAATCTGGTTGCGTCTTTGCCATTAATAAACCAAGCTACTTATACTTATACAGATTCCAGCAGTAATTATCAATATCAAGGCAGTTCTAGTCAGATTAATGTTAGTCCTAGCCCATTAGTTGACCCATTAGGGCGGATTTTAGGTTGTGCTGGCACAATTTTACCTGACTATACAGGTTTTTCAGTTGGGGTATATGAACCTAACTCTAGTGATCCAACGGGGACAGAGTTGGGCAGTTTGGTTTCTCTGACTCGAACAGAGTTACCAGATATTCCTAATAACAACATTCCTGGTGGTAAATCGCCAAATATCGAGAATAGTAACCCTTACTTCGTGACGAATAACCCTGCGGGTGTCTACAATTTTTTACTTGATCCGAATAAGGGTCAAACTGATCCAGGTAGAACCTACATTTTTGTAGTTAATCCACCACCAAATTCTATCTACAAACAGCGGCGGGTCAAGATTGAAATCCTTGCTAGTAGTGCTACACAAGGTAATGGTATCGTCCGATATGTTGCTACTTCTCTAGATGGTCAACCAATTAGTCTCACAGGCGAAACCAGGGTAGAGCAAACAGTTGTTTTAGTTCCCAATGCAGAAGTTGTGGGACTGGACTTATTAGCCTTTGAATTCACCACAAATTTGTGTCAAGCCAATCAGTTACAGATTATCAAAACAGGCGATCGCGCTGCTGCTGAACCTGGAGATACGGTAATCTACCGCGTGTCGGTGAAAAATCTCGCTGATGCTGGTTTGAATAATATATTTGTCACCGACAATCTACCTTTAGGATTCAATTTCTTGCCGAAATCTGTGCAAGGAGAATTGGATGGTCAACCAGTCACTATCACCTCAGAACGCAATGGAAACACAGTGACATTCCGCACAGACGTAACGATTCCCACAGAGAAAGTTCTGAATATTGCTTACGCTGCTCAACTCACAGCCGATTCACTGCGTGGAAATGGTCGTAATAGTGCGATCGTTAATGGCCAACGAGCTGATAACAGTTTTAGCACCAAGGATGGGCCAGCAACCCACCAGTTGAATATTCGTCCAGGAATCGTTTCTGATTGTGGCACGATTATCGGTCGGGTGTTTGTTGATAAAAACTTTGATGGTGAACAACAGCGTGGTGAGCCTGGAGTACCAAATGCGGTGATTTTTCTAGAAGACGGGAACCGCATCACTACAGATCCGAATGGTTTGTTCTCCTTAGCTAATGCTTTACCTGGATACCACACAGGTGTATTAGACCTCAGCAGTGTACCCGGTTACGCCCTAGCTCGTAACGAAAAATTCCGCGAACGCAATAGCCAATCTCGCTTGGTGCATTTAGAACCGGGTGGCTTGGTACGTATGAACTTCGCTGTCACCCCCACATTTCAGGAGTCAGTGAAGAAATGAAACCCAGACTGCACTGTACAACTACATTTAACCTGAGATTGATGGGGGCGATGCCAGTAATGGCTCTCAGCCTTGTTTTATATCCTGCGATCGCCAAAGCTGAAATCACTAGCGAAAAACTACTTTTCCCCGATTCTCCTTCGCAGGTAGACAAGGGTGTAGAAGATCCTGACTTTTCAAGTTCTAAAAGGGGAGAGGCTTTGAATTCTCCCCATGTTTTGGGAAGTTCTGACAAGCAACTTTCACCCCTCGAACTTCCCTCAACTTCTTCAGCACCAGTTATTGATACTTCAATTCCAGATATCCAACCAAGTGAAACGGAAATACAACCATTTCAACCAGCAACTTCTGTTGATTTGCCCAGAGGGTTACGTAAAATAGCAGCACGCGAAGACACAGAAACACAGATTGAAGCTTCTCCAACAGAAATACAACCATTTCAACCAGCAACTTCTGTCGATTTGCCTAGAGGCTTACGCAAAATAGCAGGAGTAGAGGACACGGAGAAAACGGAAGGGGTGAATGAAAATCTTCCCGTTTCCCCCACTATCCCTATCTCTACAGCAATCAAAATTTTGACTCCGACGGCTGACAGTGTTGTAGATGTCCAAGCTAGTACGGTAATTGTACAGTTCCCCGCTGGTAGTCAAGTGGAATTGCGGGTAAATGGGGCGTTGGTAGACCCTTCTTTAGTGGGACGGACGGAAACTGATGCCACTACTAACTTGGTAACGCAGACATGGTATGGTGTCTCGTTAAAAGAAGGTGCAAACACCATCTCTGCACAAGTTGTTGGCGGGACAGAACCTCCTGTAACAGTGCAAGTCGCAGTTCGGGGAGCGCCACAAAAACTAACTTTAGAAACAGTTGAGTCCCGTATCCCAGCAGATGGACGTTCTACGGCGACAATTCGGGGTCAATTCATCGATGCAAGTGGTAATCGCTCTAACCATGATGCTGTTGTCACTTTGATCCCTACTGCTGGGGAGTTGGTTGGGAAAGACTTCAAACCCGATGAACCGGGATTTCAAGTGGAGGCGAAAGCTGGGCAATTTACAGCGATTTTGCGATCGCAGCTAAAAGCGCAAACTGTGACAATTCGTGCGATCGCTAATGATTTAGAAGCCTTTACTCAACTGCAATTTGAAACGTCACTACGTCCGAGTTTAGTGACAGGGGTCATAGATTTACGCTTGGGTGCTAGAGGTACAAATTATTACGGTAGTTTCCGTGATTTCCTCCCTCCAGATAAAGACAACAGAACACAATTAGATTTCAATTCCGCGATATTTGCCACTGGTGCGATCGGGGAATGGTTATTTACAGGTGCATACAACAGTTCTCGTAGCTTGAATGAAGATTGTAACTGCGATAATCGCCTGTTTAGAACTTACCAATTCAGTGAGCAAAACTATCCTGTCTACGGCGATAGCTCAAAAGTTGATGTAGTTGCGCCTTCTATTGACAGTGTATTTCTGCGTTTTGAGCGTTCAGCTCGTATCCCCGGCTCTGATCCAGATTATGGCATGTGGGGTGACTACAACACAGAAGAATTTGCGCGGCGATCGCAGCAATTTACTGCTATTACTCGTCAACTCCACGGTTTTAAAGCTAACTACAACTTAGGAAACCTACAAATTACAGGTTTCTATGGCAACAACTTAGAAGGGTTTCAAAGAGATACCATTGCTCCCGATGGTACTAGTGGTTATTACTTCCTCTCTCGCAGACTACTACAACCAGGTAGCGAAAATGTCTTTATCGAGTTAGAAGAACTCAATCGTCCTGGGACTGTATTAGAACGCAAACAGCTTAACCGAGGCCCAGACTATGAAATCGACTACGATCGCGGTACATTAATATTCCGCGAACCGATTCTTCGTACCGATATTGATCAAACTGGACAAGTGTTGGTACGTCGGATTATTGTTAGCTACCAATATGACGACCAAAACTCTGACGGCAATATTTATGCTGGTCGTTTGCAATATAACCTTTCCCGCAAACTTAACCAGGAAAGTTGGATAGGAGCAACTTATGTTCAAGAAAATCACGGAGTGCGCGACTTTCAACTCTACGGTGCAGATGCGCTGATTGCTTTGGGTGACAAAGGGAAGTTAATCGCAGAATATGCCCATTCCACTAATGATTCTGATGTTGTGGGAAAAGTTAGTGGTGACGCCTACCGCTTGGAAGCTGAGGGAGAAATTGCCAATGGGATTCAAGGTCGTGCCTATTATCGCTTTGCTGATACCGGTTTTGCCAATAATGCCACTATCAGCTTTGTACCGGGACAAACTCGTTATGGAGCGCAGGTTACAGCTAAACTAACTTCAAGTACTAACGTCAGGGTGCAATACGACCACGAAGACAATTTTGGGATTGCTCCCCAACCCCTAGACACCTTTGAAGAACTGTTTGCACCTCGTTATGAGGCTATACCTGGGAGCAAAGTTGATAATTCACTGACGACGATTTCTGCTGGAATTCAACAACGTTTAGGTAAAGCTATTCTGGATCTGGATTGGATTCATCGTAATCGGGAAGACCGAATCCCCGACAGCGCTCTGAATAGTAATTCTAATCAATTGCGATCGCGTTTTACAGTTCCCATTGCGAAAAACCTGACTTTCCAAGCCCAAAATGAACTCAGCTTATCTTCCCAAAAAGATACTGTTTATCCAGATCGTACTATTTTAGGGTTGAATTGGGCAGTAGTTCCTGGTGTCAGCGTCAGTTTGGCTCAACAGTTTTATACTGGCGGTCAATTTTCGGGTAATTCCATCACCAGCTTAAGTGTCAATGGTGAACACAAACTCGGTACTGATACTACCTTGACTGGTCGTTACTCAATTTTGGGTGGTGCAAATGAACTGACTACTCAAGGTGCAATTGGTCTAAATAACCGCTGGACTATTGCTCCGGGATTGCGGCTGAATTTAGCTTACGAACACGTATTTGGCAACTTCTTAGGACGAACTGCGACGGGTCAACAATATGCCCAACCCTACGCCTTTGGTCAAGCAGCATCAGCGATCGGATTTGAGGGTGGCGATAGTTACAGTGTTGGGTTGGAGTACAGTGATAATCCCCAGTTTCAAGCCAGCGCTCGTTACGAACATCGTTCCTCTTCTGGTGGTAGTAATACAGTAATTACCGCAGGTGCCACAGGTAAAATTTCTCCGGCTCTGACGGCTCTGGTACGTTATCAACAAGCAAACTCTTCCAATCAGAAGCTTTCAGGATTGGGAGATACCGCTAATTTGAAGCTGGGTTTAGCCTACCGCGACCCCAATAGCGATAAATTTAATGCTTTGTTGCGTTATGAATATCGCCAAAATCCGACAATTATTCCTGAAACTATTCTCTTAGGTAGTGGTACGGGTTCCCAAGACCATACCTTTGCTTTAGAAGCTATTTATGCCCCTAACTGGCAATGGGAATTCTACGGTAAGTATGCTTTGCGTAACAGCACTTCTTATTTAGCCAACGATTTAGTTGGTACAAGTATGGTTAATCTGGGACAATTGCGAGCTACTTATCGTTTGGGATATAGCTGGGATTTAGTTGGTGAGGCTCGTTGGATTGGTCAATCTAACTACAGCGAGACGGGCTTTGTGGTAGAAACAGGCTACTACCTCACTCCTAATCTGCGCCTTTCTGCTGGATATGTTTTTGGTAAAGTTGATGACCGAGATTTTTCTGGAACACGTTCCGCAGGTGGCGCGTATTTGGGCTTTACGGTCAAGCTTGACGAATTGTTTGATGGTTTCGGACAGCAAAAACCTGTAGCACGTCAGCAACCAGAATCTACGGTGCAAACTCTGGTAAAGAAATTAAAAAATAGAATTCAGGAGTCAGGAGCCAGAATTCAGAATTGAATTCTATGTGACTGGCGGATAGCGTAGCAGTGACAAGTCCCGTACTCCTGCAAACAAGCAAGCTATGCATAGTGTAGAGAGCTTTCTGAATAAAGGGGTTCCTGAGAGGCTCCGCCTCTAGTGGCTTGACCAGAGAATTCGTTCCCAGCCCCCAGGCTGGGAACGAGGCAACATAGGACTTTGGGCTTATCTTAGTGCCATTTGGGTCTGAATCCCCTTCCAAGTTTTCCCAGTCCCCAGTCCCCAGCTTACAAGGGTAGGGGTTTTGTATTTAGTCATTTTTTGACTATTTCAACCAATGCTTAAATCCTGAAACGACCAAACCATGTTAAACAGTTGAGAATTTTCTCAACTATTTTCGAGATTTTTAAACCCCTACCCTTGAAAGAGTCCCCAGTCCCCAGTCCCTTTTTCAAGCTTCCTTTGTCAGCATCCAAGCAGAGTAAGCATCCTCAAAAAATCTGCTTTGACGACGAGTTCCCTTATGCTTGCTGACTCTTACTTTCAGGGTAGTTGTGTAAACTCCATCCATTACCTGATGTCCATAACCACAAACTTGACCAACTTGCCCTGTTCTTTGATGCAAAGCATAATCTCCAATATTCAGCATAATTCTGATTCCCTAATTAACTAGGCTGAGTAGTTTGTGTTTGACTGTTTGGGCGCGGTAAAATCACTTTGAGGATATTACCGCGCTCAAAACTGTAAAAATTAAGCTGCAATCCGGGGTCGGTTATTGGGTGCAGTTGGAGCCAGCAAACGACTGTATAGCTGAGTCAGTCGGAATGCCACACTATACCAACTAAAAGCAATTTCTGTCCGTTGCCTTGCTGCTTCACCTAACTGGTCTCGCCAAGCTGGGTTGATTAAAATGCGGTCTATGGCAGCAGCAAAAGCCACTTCATCTTTGGCGGGCGCTAGTAAACCTGTGACCTCTGGTACAACAGTAAACTGCAACCCACCGACATTACTAGCTACGACTGGAGTTTTACTCGCCATCGCCTCAATGGCAACTAAACCAAAAGGTTCGTAGTGACTGGGCACTACGCAGACATCAGCAGCAGCGTAGTAGAAGGGGAGGACAGTTTCATCTAGGCGACCGGCAAAGGTTGTACAATCTTCTAATCCGAGTTCAGTGACGATGCTGGCGATGCGATCGCGTTCAATTCCATCACTCTGACCTGGACGGCTACCACCCCCAATCACTAGTTGGAGGTTAGCCTCACCCCTTAAACTCGACTTGCCAATGGCTCGTACTAAAGTTTCAATACCTTTGCGTCGGTCAAAGCGACCAACATAGAGAACCATCTTGGCATCTGGTGCAATTCCCAACTTTTCCCTTGCAGTAGACCGCGGAATTTCCCCAAATTTATCAGTATCGGTACCACAGGGAATCATTTCAATGTTCCCTTTGCTGGAAACGAGTATCCGCATGTGTTTCTGTTCTTGTGGACTGGTTGCAACCACGCAGTCTACAGTTTCTAGACAGGCTTTTTCTATAGCTAGTCGCTGGGCTGCAATTACGGGAACATCACCAATACTTCTGTATTTAACCGCTCCTAAAGAGTGGTAAGTATGCACCTGAATCAGCGGTTGTTGCTTTTTCAATTCCATGCCAACCCAAGAAGACAACCAGTAATTGGTATGAATTAGGGAGTAATGGAACCCTTGGCGTTGCTGGAATCGCTGGAATTCTTCGATAAATTCAGGTAAATGGTTAAACAAGTCATCTCGCCCAATAAACTCAGCTGGGCCAGCATTTAACCGAATAGTACGACAGTTTAGGCTATGTTGAGAAATCGCAGCTTGTTCAGGACTACTACGACGAGTGAACATATCCACTTGCCAACCTTGCTGGGCTAGGGCATAACCTACTTGACGCACATAGACATTTTGACCCCCAGCTTCTTCTTGACCGATTTCAACAGCCGGGTCGCCATCGACAGAAATTAAAGCAATGCGATGTTTCTTATTCTGGAACATAGCTGATTTTCACCTCAAGGCAAATAATCCTACCTCAGACGCCAGAAATCAAGATATTGTTATCCTCTCTCAAGGCCGAGGGCAGGCACAACGAACCACAAAGTTACCAGCCAAAGGACACTGACGAGAACAAGGCATTACTTGTAAGAATGCTTCTCGTTCAGTCTCTTCTCAATGCCGACGAAGTTAGCTGACGGGCTAGGACTGAGAGATGTCCTTCTTGAAAAAGTTATAAGTTGTGAGTTATGAATTATGAGTTATCTATTTAGTAACTTTTAACTCCTCACTCTTGAATCCTCACTCTTAACTCTAACTTTCTTCAAAATACGCCCCAAACTTGGTTCCTCCGCTCCGGTTTACCCTTACTCACAAAACTTTTCAGGGAATATAGTGGATTAGGCAGACTGATTTATTTTTCTTCACAGTTTATAACGTGTCATCATCAACTATGTCAACAGTATGAACAAAAAAAGTGTGCTGGGAATCACTTTAAAGCTTGTTGTGCCTAGCGTTGGAGAATCAGAGCATAGGGGAAACTTGGAGTTTTTAAGATGCTATCAACGAGAAGCTTACTGATATTCACTGCTACATTTTATTGATTTTTTGGGAATGAAATAGTCTTGAGAATTTTAGTGCAAAAAAATCTGTGAGAGGATATTTGGAAAGTCAACAAATATACTCGAAACCACTTTCCTGCAAAGAAAGAGGTTTGGAAACCCCCATTTCCTCATAGGGAAGGAGAACTTAAGTCTCCCCACATTAAATGATCTCATCAATTATATGTCTCTTCTTACACCTGTTTAACCACTCGTATTTTCTCCTAGTCTTGTTCAAAAATCAGGAGTTCTATAGAAAGTTAGGCATGGCTTATTACGGTATGAATTAAGCTAACAAAGGGATAGAATGGTATTTAAATCTGCATAAGGTAAAAATCTACTCTTCCTGTTTTCCTAGATATACTTCAATAACACGAGAGTCATTTTGAACTTCCTCAAAATTCCCTTCGCACAGCACCGAACCTTCATGTAAAACTGTTACTTTCTTGGCAATTTGCCGCACAAATTCCATATCATGTTCAATTACTAAAATTGAATGACTTTGTGCTAGCGCTAAAAGTAATTCGCCGATGTTATAGGTTTCTTCATCTGTTAAACCTGCAACTGGTTCATCAACGAGTAATAAGTCTGGTGACTGTGCCACTAACATTCCAATTTCTAAACGCTGCTTTTCACCGTGAGAAAGTAAACCTGCTCTAATATCTGCTTTTGGCGTTAAACCGATGGTTTCTAACAATCCTTTAATATTATTCTTTTCAACAGCATTAGAATGTTCAAACAAAGTAGAAAAGACATTTTTCTTCTTGTTAATAGTAATTTCTAGATTTTCACGGGGCGTTAAATTCAGGTAAATTCGAGGTGTTTGAAACTTGCGCCCAATTCCCAATCGCGCAATTCGATATTCAGGTAAAGAACGTAGGTTTCTTCCTTTGAATAACACTCGCCCAAGGCTTGGTTGCACTTTCCCCGTAATCACATCCAGAAATGTTGTCTTTCCCGCTCCATTTGGGCCAATTACTACCCGTAATTCACCCACATCCATGCTAAAGTTAAGCTGATTTAGCGCCCTAAATCCGTCAAAATTAACAGTTACGTTTTCAGTTTCCAATATTTTCGCGTTCATGTTGCACTTCGGGGTCTTCTTCCAAGGTTGGATATGTAACAATTTGTTGACGGCGGTGGAAAAGAGAAATATTTTGACTACGCAACCATCCCACGATACCGTCAGGAAGGACTGTAACTACTATCAAAAATAGTGCGCCTTGGAAAAATAGCCAGATTTCAGCAAATTGTTCGCTTAAAAAAGTGCGGGCATAATTTACTAATAAAGTTCCGACAATCGCCCCAATTAAAGTAGCGCGTCCGCCTACAGCTACCCAAATCACCATTTCAATCGAAAAGGCAATATCCATTGCTCTGGGTGATACAGAACCACTTTGAATGGTGTAAAATGCTCCTGCTATCCCTGCGATCGCACCGGAAACTGCAAACACCAACACCTTAAAATCTGTAGGGTCGTAGCCAGAAAATCTTACCCGACTTTCATCATCACGAATTGCTATCAACAACCTCCCAAAGCGTCCGCTTGTCAACCAGCGACAAACGCCATAGGTTGCTGCGAGAAACACTACCGTCAGCGTGTAGAAAATCAATTGCGTCTTGGCATCGCTGACCGTTGCCCCAAAGAAAGTTGTAAAATCTATCAGTCCGTTCGTACCGTTGAAAAATTGTTGTTGACCGTTAAAGAAGTTGAAAAATACAATAGTTCCGGCTTGGGTCAAGATAGAAAAATAAACTCCCTTGAGGCGATTCCGAAATACTAAATATCCTAATATTCCCGCCAATAACCCTGGAATTAGTACCACAGCAGCTATTGTCAAAGGAAACGAATAAAAAGGTTGCCAAAATGCGGGAAGTTCTGTAACCCCATAAAGCCCCATGAAATCAGGTAATTCTCCAGTCGGGACTTGCAGTTTCAGGTACATTGCGATCGCATATCCACCCAAACCAAAGAAAATACCATGTCCCAAACTTAGTAAACCAGTATAACCCCAAATCAAATCGATACCCAAAGCCACGATCGCCAGTGACAAAAATCGCCCCAATAAATTTAGACGAAACTCCGTCAGCAGCAGTGGCATAATGATAATGAGGAAGAGTGCGATCGCAATCACCACCCCCACCTCAATTAAAATTAACCTTCCCCCCTTCTTTATCATTCTCTGTATCCTCTGCATCTCTGCGGTTTAAACATCAACAGTACGTCCCTTCTGCGGAAAAATCCCCCCAGGCTTCCACTGTAAAAACACAATAATCAGCGCAAATACCATCACCTTCGCCATACTCGTCGTGGCAAAAAAAGTAAAGAAATCTGCCAAAGGTTTAACAGGAGTCAACAACAAAGCCAAAGTCCCAGAACCAATTAAAAAATTAGCCGTACCAATACCCAAAGCTGCCAAAATAGTACCGGCTAAATTGCCCACACCCCCAACGACAACAACCATAAAAGTATCGATAATATAGTTTTGTCCCGTATTTGGCCCTACAGAACCAAGCAAACTAATCGCACATCCAGCCACACCAGCTAAACCAGAACCCAGTGCAAAAGTAATCGCATCAACCTTTTGAGTTGGGATACCCAAACAAGCACTCATACTCCGGTTTTGCGTCACAGCCCGAATTCTTAAACCCCAGCTAGAACGTTGTAAAAATAAGTAAATTCCTGATACACAAATTATTGTTAAAGCAATAATAAATAATCTGGCGAAGGGTAATTGTACACCACCTAAAGACATCCCTGCTTGTAACCAAGTAGGCGCAGTTACATCCACATTTTGAGCGCCAAACCAAGGTTGAGTTACTGCTAACTGATAAGTTTGACTCAATAAATTGCCTGTTGTAATTGTCACCCCCAGCGATAATAAAAATATCACCGCCACAATCCAGTTACGAACTCTTCCCAAATCTGTGCGGGAATTTAAAATCCATAAACCTCCAAAAAACAACAGAGAAAATAAGCCTATACCAATTATCAATACCCAATTTACACTGCGGACAAACTGCTGAAAAATTAAACTTACTCCCCAAGTTGCCAATAGAGTTTCTAACGGTCGTCCATAGAGATAACGAATCACGCCTTTTTCTAGAATTAATCCCACAGCAGCCGTGAAAATAAAAGCGATAATCAAAGCCAAAAATATATAAACTTCAAACCATACCCCGCCCAATTGTTTACATACATTTTGCACAACATAAGTTGTATAAGCACCGAACATCATCAATTCACCATGCGCCATATTAATGACGCCCATCAATCCAAATATAATGGCTAGTCCCAACGCGGCAATCAATAATACAGCGCCAATACTAATACCATTAAATACAGCTTCTAAAAATCCTGCTAACACTTATTTCTCCTATCTATCAGCTTCTCGTTTTTAGAATTGACGTAGGATATGTTAGGCACGCATTTCTATATTATTTCTAACAAAAAACATGACATGACCTCCTAACGCACCGTTATCTAAGATGGTGCGTTAGGCTAAAGCCGTAACACACCCTACTTATTTCTGATAGTTCGTAATCGTTAATTAATTACGAATTACGAATTACGAATTACGTAGCTTGCTTCTCGCCTTTGGCGAGTATTACGAATTATTTAGGCTTTCTTGAACTTACCACCCTTAGCCGGGTCAGTCCAATCACAAGCAAATCCTTTAGTCTCTTTTACAAACTGATTCCAAGGAACTGGCTCAACTGGTGTTGGAGTAGCATAGACAATATCAAACAGTCCATCTTGTCTAACTTGACCAATCCGCACAATTTTAGATATGTGATGATTGGCATCCATTGTCACTTTACCTTCAGGCGCATCTAGAGTTTGACCATAAGCCGCCGCCCGCACTTTTTCTAAATCAGTAGTTCCAGCTTTTTGTACTGCTTGCTTCCACAAATAAACTGCAATGTATGCTGCTTCCATTGGGTCATTTGTCACCCGATTTTCACCGTACTCTTTCTTGAAAGCTGCCACAAACTTTTTATTAGCAGGTGTGTCTACTGTTTGGAAATAGTTCCAGGCTGCATAGTGACCTTGGAGATACTCTACACCAATTGCTTTAACTTCTTCTTCGGCAATACTTACAGACATAGAGGGATATTTATCTGGTGTCAATCCAGCCCCTTTCAATTGTTTGAAGAAAGCCACGTTGCTATCACCATTCAAAGTGTTATAAATCACGCCGCCATTAGGCAAGTTTTGCTTGATTTTAGTGATAATTGGTGTAACTTCTGTGTTACCAAGGGGTAGATAATCTTCACCAACTGTTTTTCCGCCTAAAGCTTCTAGTTGAGCTTTAATGATGGTATTAGCTGTTCGGGGAAAAACGTAGTCAGAGCCAACTAAAAAGAATTCTTTGCCTTTATTTTTTAACAGCCAATCAACAGATGGTTCGATTTGTTGATTTGGCGCAGCGCCAGTGTAGAAAATGTTTTTAGAACACTCCTGACCTTCATATTGCACAGGATACCAGAGCATGTGATTTTTGCTCTCGAATACTGGCTTGACATTCTTGCGGCTAGCAGAAGTCCAACAACCAAAAACTACACTTACTTTATCTTGATCGATTAGCTTGGTTGCTTTTTCTCTAAAAGTATCCCAGTTAGAAGCACCATCTTCGGTAATTGCTTCAATTTGTTTACCTAAGACACCACCAGCAGCGTTTATTTCTTTGATTGCTAATTTTTCAGCATCGACAACGCTTTTTTCACTAATAGACATAGTACCACTCAGAGAGTGCAAAATACCTATCTTGATGGTATCACCCGCAGTAGCCGCCGCTGGTGAAGCAGCAGGAGGTGCGGCTGGAGTCTCTGTTGCAGTTGGAGAATTATTCGCGCAAGCTTTCAAAAAAAAGCTGCTTCCAAAAGTTGCAGAACCGTAGATTAAAAACTTGCGTCGGTTAAATTGTCTTCTCATATCTTTATGAATTTCCCTCTTGATGAATCAGCCAACTTATAGAAAGCTGACAATATCAATCTTCAAAGTGTGATATTAGTGCGATAGTTTACTAGTAAAAAGTGACGTGTTATACAAAAAAGTTCATTTTTGTAATAAAAAACAAACTTTTTAATATTAAGCTTTGTTAACTTCATAAATATTTTCATATCTATGAAATTATGTTGTGGAGGAAGAAAAATCTTTCTCTTCCACGAATGCCTGAGATTCTAGACAGTCTTTGAAGGCGCGATAAATCGCGTCTCTACATCAGGGTTTTGTTGCTCATTCTGAACTGTATTGAGTTGAAAACATCTGTCTTTTTTCAAAATGCTAGTCGCTACTGAACAGATAGCTGCTTGACACAGCAATATCAGGAATATTTTGTGTTTTTCACTGCGAGGCTTTTAGATTAGCATTTTTGTAATTATTTCATCTTCGTTGCCAGTTGCAAAATCAGCAAAGCGTTTTGCCAAGGGTGGTATAAGTACTAGGGGATTGCTAAACCCAGAAAAAACATGAACGCCTTCAAATCCTGGGATAGCACCAATTAAGGGTAGTTGATTGCTACTAAATGCCACTAGGCAATGATACCAAGTCCCTGGTAAATTCTCCAATGTTGGTAAAATTTGACCAACACTTCTTCGCAACCATTTTTCGCTTACGTCTGAGTTTACCTTGGCATGAGGATCTGCGATCGCACGGCTAATTTGACCAATGCGGATACTACCATCTGGAAACTGAATTGCACCCGCATCTAAAATTGGCGGTACTAAATCATTACCAAGTTCATCCCACAATTCATCAACTTGAGTAGATTCAGCTTCTAGTTGAAACCGTTGTAGATTAGCCGGCATAACTAAAGTGCGTAGCTTAATATCAACAGGTGGGGTTTCAATGATTTCTGCATGGGTAAAATACAGCTTGATGGAAACACCAGCAGATTTTAGCAGTTGGCGGCTGAGTCCACCCGCACAAATGACAACATTCGCGCTGTGGTAAGTTGTAGTGGTGGTTTTGACACCATCTTGCAAAACTTGCAAAACTTGAGAAATCTGCATTTCACCCCCAGCACGTTCAAAGGCTTGGATGTAAGCAAGTGATGTTTTTTCTGGGTGAATATGACCGTGTTTGACAGTTAAAGCACCAGATATTGCTTCTCGATTTAGCTGCGGTTCCAACTCACAAGCTTCTTGGACACTGAGTAAACGAGGTGGAATGGCAAAATGATTATATGATGCCGCAGTTGCTTCTGGGTCATTAGCGGCTGAAATCGTGAGTAATAAATCTAATTCCCGAAATTGGATATCAGCGTCTAACTCTTGAGATAAAATATGGTAACGTGCGATCGCTTCTTCGCACAATAGCCGAGTTAGTGGCGTATTGCCAGACCAATAGGCAAGCCCACCATAACTATAGCGAGTTGCATTCTGTGGTGTGCTGTATTGCTCCAACAAAAGTACAGCAAAACCTGTTTTTACTAATTCATAAGCGAGTGCAGCACCCGTAATTCCACCACCAACCACAATCCAGTCGTATATTTTCATATTAAATATCTTTCTTAACTACGAATTACGAATTACGAATTACGAATTACGAATTACGAATTACCATAACTTGCTTGTAAACGACTTAAAAGATATTCTCCCGCAAGGATAGGGGGATAAATAGGCGATTGTTCTTTCTGGCAACTTTCCAAACAAGTAATTTCGGTATCATCATTAGGATGACAGAAAAAAGCGATAGAATACCGGGACTGCTTCACCCTATCATCATTGGGAATCATCACTCGATGCTTAGTTGAGCAAAACACATGATTTGTCCACCGTTGCATTAAATCGCCAGTATTGACTATTACAGTATCAGGAATTGCAGGCGCGGCAATCCACTCTCCAGATGTTGTCTGTACTTCCAACCCACCAACATCATCTTGGAAAAGTAAGGTAATACTGCCATAATCGGAATGCTCACCAGCACGAACTTGTCCGGGTTTGGATGGTGTTTGCAATGGGGGATAGTGTAATAGTCGCAAGGTATGATTTTGTTGATTATGTCTTGTTGTAAAATAATTTTCTGGCAACTCCAACGCCAATGCATAAGTTTGTAGTATCGTGTTGGCAAGTTCTGTACAACTATCATAAAAAGTGACAAGAGAAGCATCTATCCCTACAGCCGCTTGTTTGTTGACATTCAACGCCTCTTTTAAGTCCCCTGGGTTGTTGGGGTTAAGACGTTCTCTCTCAATCCCAACGTAACCCGTATTACTAAATTCATCACTCCAAGCTTGCTTTTGCTTAACTTCTAAAGGTAAATTGAAGAAAGATTTGCTGTGAGTGAATACTTTATTTATTAGGTCTTTTGATATTCCCGAATTTCGCAAGTACATGAAACCAATTTCATGACAAGCTTGATAAATTTGTTTCACAATAGCTTGCCGAGTTGCTGCGTTGCCATTGCTAAAGGTAGTTAAATCAATTACTGGAATGATGACCATTGATATTTGTAAATTTTTGCTTTTGTTTAATTATTTAGCGGAGACATAAACTTTGCTCAAAATTATTCAGATAGAGACTGACGAACATAAATCCCATATACAGGAAATATTTTGGGAATATTTTAACGAGACTAAATTGATATTCAGCGATCAATTCGGCATTAATTTAGATGTTAATACATTCTTTGAGCAATATATGACTCAACTTCACGAATTTCTACCCCCTTCAGGACGCTTGCTTCTTGGGCAATCCGAGGCAAAAATAGCTGGCTGTGTTTGCTTACGAAAGATTGGTGAAGATGTTGGCGAATTAAAAAGGATGTATGTAAGATCAGAATTTCGCCGAAAAGGAATCGGTCGGGCATTGTTACAAGATATCATCAATGAAGCTGTCTACATTGGTTACTCAAGGATACGTTTAGACACCGCCCCTTTTGCAAAGGAAGCACAGGCACTTTATCGTGCATTTGGCTTTCAGGATATCAAACCATATTTGGAAAAAACAGAAATTCCTTTAGAACATCGTGCAAACTGGATTTTTATGGAATTGATTTTAAAATCATGAATATTCGTTGTGAAACTTTGACAGACTACCCAGCAATAGCTGAGGTGAATACATTAGCCTTTGGACAAGAAAATGAGGCTAAACTTGTAGAGGAAATTCGCCGTTCTGAGCGCTATATACCAGAACTTTCGTTAGTTGCAGAAATTGAAAATGTTGTAGTCGGTCATATTTTATTTAGCTATATTGACCTGGTAGGGAAAGAAACATTGCAGGTACTTGGTTTAGCACCTTTGGCAATTCTTCCACTGTTTCAAAGACAAGGAATTGGTAGTGCATTAATCAAAGCCGGGTTAGAGATAGCAGAGGCAAAGAAAGAAGCCGTAGTAATTGTACTAGGTCATCCCCAATTTTATACTCGTTTTGGCTTCAAAACTTCTGTTGTTTATGGAATCGAGTCTCCCTTTCCAATACCAGAGGAATTCTTCATGGTTAAAGCACTGCAAAGTTATCAGGAAAATTACAAAGGAAAAGTGGTTTATCCATCTACTTTTGATGGAGTATAAGTCACGAACAGATTCAGGGATGAGAGGTTCTTTTAAAAGTCGTTTGCTGTGGGTAAAGACGCGATGAATCGCGTCTCTACAAATGGTCTATTTGTCGCATTATTTTTTCAGATTGGTATTAGATGGGATGACAACAAATCATCGATTATTCATTAAAAATCACTGGTGCTGAACTATACTTTTTGCTTCTAAGGCAGCCGCAACCCTTAAAATTAACGCTTCATTATATGGTGCTGCTATTAATTGTACACCTAAAGGTAATGCATTTTGACGCTGAATTGGCACTGATAAAACGGGTAAACCAATGAAAGATAATGGTTGAGTAAATAACCCTAAATGAGGACGGACAAGAATTTCTTCGCCATCCAAAATCATCGTTTGTTGACCAATTAGCGGTGCGGAAATTGGTGTAGTTGGGGCAAGAATTACATCGACATTTTGAAAAACTTCCCGCACGCGATCGCGATACCAATTTCTAAAGCGTTGTGCTTGCAGATACCAGCTACTTGGAATTAACGCCCCAGCTAAAAAGCGATCGCGTGTAGCCGCATCAAAATCTTGAGGACGCGATACCTTCGGTGGGCTTTGCCTACGCAATTTATCCAAATGCAGATTTGCCCCTTCGCTAGCTGTAATCACAAAAGCTGCTGCACGGGCGCGGTGTGCTTCTGGTATGATTACGTATTCAGTGACTTCTATTGCATCAGCTACCTTTCGTACTGCTGCTAAAGCTTCCGATTCTGCGCCTTTGGTGAAATAATCACCAGCGATCGCAATTCTGATATCAGAAATATCCTGTTTAAGTTGTGGTAAAACCAATTCAGGCGGACGTTTTGTACAAATTGGATCGCGATCATCTTCTCCCTGAAGCACATCAAACACCGTCGCGATATCCTGCACCGATCGCGCAAAAGGGCCAATGTGGTCAAAACTGCTAGAAAATAAAGCTACCCCAGCACGAGATAACCTCCCGTAAGTCGGCTTGAAACCAAAAACGCCGCACAACGCCGCCGGAACGCGAATTGAACCATTAGTATCAGAACCCAACGTCAACGGTACTAATCCAGCAGCAACAGCCGCAGCCGAACCACCTGATGAACCACCAGCAACTCGCTGTAAATCATGGGGGTTATGAGTCGCGCCATAATGAGAATTTTCCGTTACGAAGCCATAAGCATACTCATCCATATTCAAAGCGCCAACCAGCACAGCACCGGCTTGTTTCAGCTTCGCTACTGCGGTTGCATCAAGGCTGGCTGCTGGGTTTTCTACATTGATTTTCGATCCCGCCAGAGTCGTTAAACCAGCGATATCGAAGAGATTTTTCACCGCAAAAGGCACACCAGCCAGCACTCCCGGATGATTACCTTGGGCAATTTCCCTGTCAATGCGGGCTGCATCTGTTAAAGCTGTTTCAGCAGTGATAGCCGTAAAACAGTTGAGTTGATGATCTCGCGCAGCGATTCGTGCTAATGCAGCTTTGGTGACATCCACCGCGCTAACTTTACCCTCGCGCACAGCAGCAGCTATTGTGATGGCATCGGCTGAATTAAAATTCATGCTGAAATATTAAGAGATAGCGCGTTTAGCTTTTTGAGTAATAGCAGTCCGCATAGTTTTTGTTAGTTGTAGCAAAGTAGCACTAAAACCTAAATCTAGAATACAAGATAATAAAAACCAAAAGGGCAAAAATTGGTTTTCAGGATTTTTAAAACTTTCTTTAAGAGCCATACGAGTCACAAGATTTGACCCGATCATAAAACCATATAGCGGCCCTATTAACAATCGCACTTGTTCACTTAAACGTGTTAAATCATCACCTTCGGCTTTAAATCGATCGGCAAAAGTGGACAACGTGTTAGCTATTCCCCAAATGCTATATATGGGAATTAGAAATCGTGCGATCGCACCTCCTGGCGTAATCGGATATTCCTTAAATAGATTCTTTAAATCGGCATGGAGACGATATAGCCAAACCAAAAAAACAATGATTGAAATTAAGCTGATAAATAACGAAATGATTGATACAAGTGCATCAAGAGAAGCAAGTAGCTGGTAAAGTGGCTTTGCTATGACTTCCAACAAAGATAATAGCGTAGAAGCAATACCAAATCCTAACAGCATCCAAAGCAACCGCACCAACAATCTACCGACACCCGCAGACTTCAATGAACTAGAAGCATTGAAATTATTCATCTGATTTTTCCAAGATATAATCGGCTAATATCTTAGTATCGTTAGTTATACTGCAAGCTCAGTAATATTACTAAAACATCAACATAGCTATTGTTGAAGCCATTATGGTTCAAACACTGGTGCAACTTCAATTTCCTCTGGTAAAGGGAAAGAATTTACAAGACTAGCGATCGCACTAATTCTCTCAAAATTTGCCACCACACCATCACGATACTCATCTCTGATCTCTAAATCTAACAACAACGCCATTTGATCAACATACTCACCCACATCAAACTCTTCTCTTCTCATCTCTCTTCCTTCGCGCCTTTGCGGTTCGTTATCTTAAACTTATAACCTCTCACCACAGATCAAATGCGATTAATTTTATACAGTAAACCCGGCTGTCATTTATGTGAAGGCTTGCAAGAAAAGCTAGAACAAATCCAAAATCTCAGTTTCGAGTTGGAAATTAGGGATATTACGACTCGTGAAGATTGGTTTGCTGCGTATCAGTATGAAGTGCCGGTACTTTTTTTATCAAACCACAGAGGCGAGGAGGAAAAAGAGGCGAGTGAGAAACCATTGCCGCGTCCTTCTCCTCGTGCTAGTGTGCAGCAGTTGGAGCAAATGTTGCGAAAGTATTTAGCCAATTAGAAAAAAATAATGCAGAATAAGCGCAAGATTAAGAATGTGACGAGGTTCACAAAATGAAATTGCGGGAATTACTAACAGCGGTAGACAGTGTTGAACAATTACCTAGCCATCCGACTTTAGAGGATGTGGAAGTTAGGGGTTTGAAGACGAATTCCCATGCTTGTCGTGTGGGAGATTTGTTTATTGGGATGCCAGGAACGCGGGTTGATGGTGGGGAATTTTGGCAAAGTGCGATCGCATCGGGGGCTGTAGCTGCGATCGTTTCTCCCGAAGCTGCACAAAAAAATCCTCCCACAAATCAGGCTGTGGTCATCAGTGCAAGTAACATCACTCAAGCTTGTGCCCAAATAGCCAGTGCTTTTTACGGTTATCCAGGGAAAAAACTCAAGCTGGTGGGTGTGACTGGGACAAATGGCAAAACTACAACTACTCATCTAATTGAATTTCTCCTCAACAAAGCTAATCTAGCTACAGCTTTGATGGGAACTCTCTACACTCGTTGGGCAGGTTTTGAGCAAACTGCTGCCCACACTACCCCCTTTGCTGTAGAACTGCAACAGCAGCTAGCTGAGGCGGTAAATGCTGGGAGTGAGTTCGGCGTGATGGAAGTAAGTTCTCACGCTTTGGCCCAAGGTAGAGTGTTGGGTTGTGAATTTGAGGTAGCGGTATTCAGTAATCTTACCCAAGACCATCTCGACTATCACAGCGACATGGAAGATTACTTTGCTGCCAAAGCGTTGTTATTTAGCCCCGATTATCTCAAGGGACGGGCAATAATTAATGCTGATGATTCCTACGGGAAGCGGTTAATTGCCTCCTTAGATTCTGAGCGCGTTTGGAGTTACAGCGTCAACGACAACAGCGCTGATTTATGGATGAGTGATTTAAATTACCAGCCGAATGGTGTCAGTGGGACATTACATACACCAAAAGGTGACGTAGCTTTTCGATCGCCCCTAGTCGGACAATATAATTTAGAAAATCTTCTTGCAGCCGTAGGAGCAGTTTTACACTTAGGTATAGATTTGCAGTTAGTGGCATCTGTGATACCTGATTTCCCAGGAGTTCCCGGACGGATGGAGCGGGTACAGATTAATCCTGAACAAGATATTAGCGTGATTGTGGATTATGCCCACACACCCGATAGCTTAGAAAATTTACTGAAAGCTGCACGTCCGTTTATACCGGGAAAAGTGATTTGTGTATTTGGTTGTGGAGGCGATCGCGATCGCACTAAGCGCCCAAAAATGGGTAAAATCGCTGCTGAATTAGCTGATGTGGCAGTAGTGACATCAGATAATCCCCGGACTGAAGACCCAGAGAGGATTTTGCAAGATATTTTGGCGGGAATTGCTGACACAGTGCAGCCGACTGTAATTTGCGATCGGGCTACTGCTATTCGTACCGCTATTTTACAAGCACAACCCGGTGATGGAGTGTTACTTGCTGGTAAAGGTCACGAAGACTACCAAATTCTCGGCACCGAAAAAATCCATTTTGACGACCGAGAACACGCACGCAACGCCTTACAGCAAAGACTTGCCGTACAAGCTTAATTTGGGCATTGGGCACAAGAGGCAGAGGGGCAGAGGAGAGGGGCAGAGGGGAAAAACTTACTGCAATTTCTCCCCTGCTCCCCTGCTCCCCTGCTCCCTCGTGGGTAGAGTTTTTTATAGTTAATATTTCTTTCCGTGGGGATTTTGTAAAAAATGCACACATAAAGGTGAAAATCGAAGACAGACTTATTTCTTGCTTCATCCTTTTTGTGCTTGACTCATGAATGTTTCTCTGGCTAAGGATCTGTCTGTTTATCAACTGGTTATGGGAGTGCAAGTGCCTCCTAAACCATTGTCCCTCAGTCCTGCTACTCTGCTATCACTGGTGAGAGCGCAAATTGACTTACTAATTGAGCAGCAAATTGCAGCCACTTTATGGGTGAAGCTACCACCAGAAAAAATTTGGCAATCAGAATTAGCGCGTTATCAATCCTCGGTAGGTGCGTCTAGTCTCATTTATACTTGCCAGATTGACGAAAGTGGAAAAGGGGAAGATGAGGAAGCAGGGGGAACAGAAGGAGATAAGGGAGAAGGAAAATTAAATACCTCCTCATCCCCCTCATCCCCCACATCTTCCAATTATGTCCTCGTTCACCTACCACCAGATAGCCAACTGCGACGGGAAAACTTTTTGATGGTGTTATCGCCCCAGTTTTGCAGTTTAATTTTGGCTCATCGACCACTTAAAAAACGCAAAACTCAGACATCGGGGAAGGTAAATACTAATAAAAACCAGCCGTTGCTGATTATAACTACTGTTGAAGGGAGAGTAATTCAGCAAGTATTAGATGGTATCAAACAAGCGATTGTGCCAGAATCATCCCCAATTTTACCTGCTGATTTTATTTGTCCAAGCGTACCTCAAGCCGCATTGATGAATCAACTGTTGGCAAAACAACTACTACGACAAGATGAAATTAATCGTCAAATAATCACAGTACGCACCACCAAGTTTCAGCAGCAAAATCAAGAACTGCACAACAAAGAGCAACTCAAAGATGAATATCTAAAAAATGTATGTCAGGAATTGCGTATACCCCTAACGCACATGAAGACAGCACTTTCATTATTAAACTCCCCTAATCTTAAACCCCCCCAGCGACAACGTTATTTACAGATGTTAAATACCCAGTGCGATCATCAAAATTCTCTGATTACTGGTTTATTGGAACTGGTGCAACTGGAACGTAATTGGGAAGGGATGGCTTTGGAGTCAGTGCGGCTCTCAGAGATTGTGCCTGGAGTAGTCAGTACCTACCAACCTGTAGCTCAAGAAAAAGGGATTATGCTAGCCTACACCATACCGACTGAACTCCCATCTGTTTGGTGCGTGAGTGGTGGTCTGAGGCAAATTGTGATTAATTTGCTGCACAACAGCATTAAGTTTACCTCTAATGGGGGTGAAGTATGGGTGCGTGCCCGTCTTCAAGGTGATCATGTCCAATTAGAATTCCGCGACACAGGTATCGGTATTGCCGAAAACGAAATTCCCAAAATCTTTGACCGTTTTTATCGTGTGCGTACAGCAGCAACAGAAGATTATGGTGGTGCTGGATTGGGGTTAACAATCGTACAGCAATTGCTACTGCGTTGTGGTGGATCTATTTCTGTAAAAAGTAAATTATATGAAGGTTCTACTTTTACAGTGCAACTGGCAACTGTTGGCAATATTCCAAAAGCGATTACAGAAAATGAGTTATAAATTATGAGTTATAAGTGATGAGTTATGAATTTTTAATTCATAACTTATAACTCCTATTTATACAGTTATCAGTTAGAAGTTGGGAGCCATAGTCCCCCACTTCTAAGAGGTTGTTTTAAAAGTATTTTGGTGTGATTTTAGACACGTTTAGATCCCCCCTAACCCCCTTTTTAAGGGGGGAACCGGAATCAAAGTCCCCCTTTTTAAGGGGAGCCAGTGCGGTCTTGGGGGTTTCCCCCATGAGCAACTGGCGTGGATTTAGGGGGATCTAAAACCTTTTGTTACCGACAAGAGGACTTTTAAAACATCCTCTAATAGGTATTTGGTACTTTCGTGCTTTTCACAATACACTGTATTATGTTTTACTTATAAGGCGATCAACTCGGACGGATACATCAGGAAAGGCGAGGGGTGAAATAGTACCTGTAGTTAGTGTCAGTTCAGTTTTGTATTCCCCATTTTTTAGGTCACGAAATACTTTTAACTGCGGAGTTTTCAGGTTGACAACCCAGTATTCAACAATACCAGCCTCAGCGTAAATGTCTTTTTTGTCACCTAAATCTTTGCTCAGGGTGGCTTTGGAGAATTCAATAACCCAGAATATATCTTCTGGATAAGGATGGTGTTCTAAGTAGACCTCACCTAATGGTTTGACAATCGCAACATCGGGAGCAGGTTCGGAATCGTTGGGTAAGGTAATGGGTTTGGCTTCGCGGATTTTTACCCGTTCACCGAGCAGTGTGCGAAGATAATCAGCGGCTTCTGTGTTGTAGTAGGCGTGAGGTTCTCGTTCTGGGGGCATAACAATGAGATCGCCGCGTAATAGTTCAATGGGCTGGTCGTCAAAGATGCCTGCCTCTATTGCTTGGTGATAACGTTTAATTGTCCATTTATAGGTAGTTACGGTCATAATCCTTATTTAGCCTTTTTTCTACCAATTAGACATTCTTGTTTACTTTGATTTTAGCAATCATAGTTTGATTTTAACGACAGTAAAATTCAATATTTTTTTTATAAGAAGAATTCAGAACTCAGGAGTCAGAATTCAGTATGAGTTCTGTACGAGTGGGTGACGAATATTGGTTAAAACTGTACTTCTCTACTAGACGCTAACGCCCGAAGTCAAGCGAAAAAAATAGGATTTACGCATTGACAGAAAATACCAAATATGGATTCTTTGAAAAAGCACGTCTGTCGTAGGGGTTTAGCAATGCTAAACCCCTACAATGACCATCGAAGAACGATTAATAAAAGGCTGAAACGACCCATTTTCATATATGCATACCATGATTAAGTTTTACAGTGCGTAAGTCCTAAAAAAATAAAATGTTTTCACCTTAAAACTCTATCCCTTTATGGGTAGAGTCTTCTGAATTCTGAATTCTGAATTCTGACTCCTGAGTTTTGTTTTATTTCCCAATACAAAACCTGCTGAAAATTCTCTCTAAAACTGATTCAGTGACTTCTTCTCCAGTAATTTCTCCTAAAGCTTGAATTGCACCCCGTAAGTCAATTGTCCAAAAATCAAGAGGGAACTGCTGGACAATCGTTGCTTGTACTTGTTCCAAAGACATTTTAGCTTGAGTTAAGGCTGCTGCCTGCCTTTGGTTAATGGCTAAATCCATATCAGCAGCTTGCACTTTTCCTGTTTGAACTATTTCTAAAATTGCTGTTTCTAAATTATCAATACCTTTATTTTGGGCTGCTGCCGTGAAAATTTTAGATTTTGAATCGCTACTTTGGTGCGCTTTCAGCGCAACTGGAATTTTAGATTGAAGAGTTGTTCTCTCGCTTTCTTCTACTAAATCGATTTTGTTAATCACTATAATCAACGGACGGTGTTGTACCTTTTCGTAAATTTCTTGATCGCCTTCTGTCCAACCGGCTGAAGCATCGATGGTAAGCAAGACTAAATCAGCTGCATTGGCGGCAAGATGCGATCGCTCAACACCAATTTTTTCCACTTGGTCTGTTGTTTCCCGAATCCCTGCTGTATCTAGCACTTGTACGGGAATTCCCCCGACAACTAACTGCGATTCCACTACATCGCGGGTTGTACCAGGTAAATCAGTCACAATGGCACGATCGCTCCGGCTCCAAGCGTTCAATAAACTCGACTTACCCACATTCGGACGCCCAACAATTGCCACTTTTAAACCAGTGCGTAGCAATTCCCCTTGATCTTTGGTTGCCAATAACCTAGTTATTTCTGCGGCAATTTTATCGATTTCTGATATTATTGCTTTATCCTCCAACGGAGGAAGGTCTTCCTCAAAATCAATCCGAGCTTCAATTTCTGCCAAAATATCCAAACAGTTAGCGCGTAACTGCCGAATCGGATGAGCTAATTTTCCTTGCAAACCAGCTAAGGCACTTTGAGCCGCTTGGGGCGATTTAGCTCCCACTAAATCGGCAATACCCTCGGCTTGAGTTAAATCCAATCGTCCATTCAAAAAGGCGCGGAGAGTAAATTCTCCCGGTTGCGCTAGTCTAGCCCCATTTTCCAAACACAGTTGTAATACCTGCTGCACTGCCATAATTCCCCCGTGGCAATGGAATTCTACTACATCTTCACGAGTGTAAGAACGGGGTGTTTTCATAATCAGCAACAAGGCTTCATCCACTATTTGGTGCGTCTGGGGATGGCGAATGTAACCGTAGAGAATCCGGTGACTTTCCCAAACTTGTCGCCCTGGTGCATGAAAGAGACTTTGGGCAATTGCCATTGCTTGAGAACCGGACACCCGCACAATCCCAACACTACCCTGTTGGGGGACAACAGCAGTAGCGATCGCGGTTATAGTTCCAGTAGTAGCAAAGATTTCCGACATGAGCGCCCTTTATAAGAGTGAGGAGTTAGGAGTTAGGAGTAAAAATCATAACTCATAACTCCTAACTCATAACTTCTAATACCAATTTAATGTGAAGTTGCACATATCTTGATCCCCCTAAATCCCCCTTAAAAAGGGGGACTTTGAATTCCCCCCTTTTTAAGGGGGGCTAGGGGGGATCGAATTCTATGCAGCTTCATAAAGAATTGGTATAACTTTCTAAATGGTAAGTATTTGGACTAATGAGATGGCAACTGGCAAGGTAAAATTTATCTGGAGGGTTATGCCTGATAGTAAAGAGTTAAGAGTGAAGAGTTAGGGGTGAAAATCATAACTCACAACTCATACCTCATAACTTTTAGAGAGAGGAATTTACTGTGGAGCAAAAGATTGACTGCGCCCAAGCCTGTGTTAACGGGTGTGTTTTAGGGGATAAATGTCCCAATATCGAGTTTAGAGAAGCAGCCGCAAAATTTATTGAAGAAACTCCCTTAGAGAAAATGCTGGAGTTAGCACAAGAACGTCTGCGACAAAAAATGACGGAACCGCCAAAATGGGTTTTTCCTGAAGATCCATAATATTCCGGGCAACAGGCACAAGCAAGACAGCGTAGAAGTTAAATAGTATCTGGATACAGGATCTATCTTTTATTCTCGCAGTTTTGCCGCCAAGCGATCGCAATCTCCCTTCTTCTGTTGTGCCAGCTTCTCCTTCAGGAGTGGTTGAAGCATTCTAGAGAACTTAATTCTTCATCACCGCATCCAAAAGAATATTGGCATCAAAGCGGACTACATCGGTACAAGGTAGCCCCGTTTCTGCTATTGTTTGAGCGATCGCATCATGTGCCGCAGACTCATCTAAATGGGCTGTGTTCAAAGCTATACCGACTACAGGAACACTTCCAAAAGCACCACCGGCACTAGCAACAGTTTCATAAAGCCGAATCACCTCTGGTAAGGGTGGAATTATGACATGGGGATGATTACGTACATGAACTTGTCCCGCGCGATGTCCTAACACCAGTTGGGTTGGTTGAGAACCACGAATCAGGGGTAGGGTTGCCGTTGAACCAGGATGCAACAGTGAACCTTGTCCTTCAATGTGCAAAATGTCGTAGTTTTTGCCATAGCGCATAACTATCTGTTCCACAGCACCGGCGGCAAAATCTACGCGCACGGCATCTAAAGCTACGCCGTCTCCTTCTAACATCACCCCAGTTTGCCCTGTGGCGAGGAATTTAGAACGCCAGCCCCGCAGTTTTGATGCCCAATGTAACTCCAAGCTAGTTGACATTTTACCAATGGCCATATCGGTTCCCACTGTCAACACCCGCCGGCAAGGGAGAGTGCGTGCCATTCCACTCGCAACACTGATATTAGATGGCTCTTTTCGGACATCCCAAATTAGTTGCCCTGGTTTGAGCAGTGCATTTAATTCTGGGATACTTGCCATTGGTGTATGTAAACCATTCACCAGCGACATTCCCGCTTCTAAAGCGTCTTTAATTTCCAGCCAATAATCATCTGGTACAGCACCACCTCCTGGGGCAATGCCAATTACCAAGACTTCTGGTTTATACTCAAGGGCTGCGGCTACCGATGCCACAATCGGTACATCACGCTTGATGCCTGTTAATTCTGGTAGGGATTTGCCAGCACACTCGCGATCAATTACGGCTACGATTGGGGATTCACTGTAACGTAAAATCGCTAGCCCTGTTTTGCCGTGAGTCCCAACAGTTCCCTCATGAAGTAAAATAGCTACTCGTTGATTAAGTGGTAGACGCACTGTGTTGCACTCCCAAACCTGGTAAATCGTTTGGCAAAACTCTTCCTTCTTTTAGCAATGCACCCGTAAAAGGGTCATCAATTAAATTCAGGTGACTGTCTAAATCTAAATAATCAGCTAGTGGCGCTAGCTGTAATGCTGCTGTATTAGCTAGTGAACTGTCAGAATAGCAACCGAACATTACTTGCAACCGATATGCTCGTGCTGTATGTACCATTCGCATTGCCTCTGTTAGTCCCCCTGATTTCATCAGTTTGATATTAATACCATCTACGTAATTTGCCAAATCGGGAATATCAGCGCTGGTGAAACAACTTTCATCGACAAAAATGGGGAGGGAAGAATGTTCTTTGAGTTTTGCTAAACTTGGTTCCTGCCCCCGTGGCAATGGCTGTTCTACATACTTTATACCTAAATCTGCCAACCAGTTGCACATTGCGATCGCATCTTCTAAACTCCAACCCCCGTTGGCATCAACAAATAATTCTATTTCAGGCGCTTCTTCTCGCACCGCCAATAGCATTTTTTTATCTGCATCTATCCCATCTGGACTACCTAGCTTCACCTTGAAAAGACGGACATCGGTAAATTTTAGCCAGTCTCGCGCTCTTGCGATCGCACCTTCAGGCGAATTAATCCCAATTGTGACAGAAGTCGGGACTATTTGATTGCGATCGAGTCCCCAAATTTGCCACAAAGGCAATCTTACCCGCTTACCCAACCAGTCGTGCATTGCCATATCCAAGGCAGCTCTTGCAGCAGAAGGAACTTGGTTTTGTGTTAAAACTTGTTCAATTTGCTGCCGCTGTAAGGGGCTGAATGCTTGTAAAAGTGGCACAACTTGCTGTAGCGCCTCTTTGATTGCATCAGTTGATTGCCGATGATTACCTACACCAAATGGTGATGCTTCCCCCCAGCCTTCGATTCCATCTTGTGAAATTCTCACCCATACATTAGTTGTTTGTGCCGTTGTACCTCGACTAATGGTCAACGGAAATCTCTTATTTACTGTAAATAAATTTACATTTATTTGCATATTTATTATGCATATTATGATATTGCCAAAGTCAGTGTAAGTTCAAAATTTAGATTATCGGATGCATTTGTTATACTTTTTTACATTCATTAGAAAGTTTTATACATACATTCTATTTTTACTTAGTTTATGAACAAATTACAAAAATGGAAGATTTTAAAATCAAAAATGGTTTTAGATAATCCTTGGTGTCAGGTGAGACAAGATGAAATAGAATTACCGAGTGGTAAAATTATAGATGATTATTTTGTCAGTATTAAGCCTGACGTTGCGATGGTTTTACCTATCACTAGTAATAAAGAAATTATTTTTGTCCAGCAATATAGACACGCCGTAGGTGAATTTTTCTTGGAACTGCCGGCAGGGAATTTTGACCCGACAAAAGAGAGTGCAGAGGTAGCCGCAATTAGAGAACTAAGAGAAGAGACTGGTTATATTCCCCAAGAATTTAAAAAAATTGGAACTCTATACGATAAGCCGAGTAAAGATACGAATCAAATACATTTATTTGTAGCAGAAAATGTGAGTAAAGTTGGAGAGCCGCAACTAGATATTACAGAAGAAATTGAAGTTGTATTTATTCCTGTAGAATCAGTTTTAGATAAAGTTGTTGAGGGAGAAATTTCTGTCGCAGGAACCGTAGCGGCTCTTGTTTTAGGTTTACAGTTTATCAGTTATTAATAAATGTACACCGAGGGATTAAGGGATGGGGTGCAATGACTGTGGGAATCGCAACTAAATTATCCATACATAATATTATTCAAAGCGAAAGCGTTCCATAAAACGGCGGTCAATCCAATCTTTGTAACACCATAATAATTTGTGGGGTGGTAGAGTGATAATACCTCTGGTTGCGTAGGTGTTGCCCATCGCAGATATCGCTCGTTCGTCTCCAGTACCTATTAAACTCAAATATTCTTTTTGTGGTCTATAAGGTTTAAGCGACTTACCTAATAAAATTCGCTGCAAATTCTCAAACAAAGGCTTACCTTGCCTAACAGCAAATACCCCAGCTTTTGGACGCGGATGATTTACCATTGTGGCAATATCACCAGATGCAAATACCTGCGGGTGCGTTTGAGATTGTAATGTGTCTTCTACCAGAATAAAACCTTGCTCATCAGTTCCTAGTCCAGCGGTTTTTAACCATTCGGGTGCTGAGGCTTGTGTTACCCAAAAAATTTTATTAAATTCTACTTTTAAGCCAGATTCACATTTAATTTCAAATACTTCTTTAGTTTCCCTATGAGTTATGGGTGCAATTTTACACACAGTTTCCCCAAGATGTAGCTCAATACCCCGTTCAGTTAAAATTTGCTGAAGTTGATGGCGTACTGATTGATGGTAATTGGGCATCAGTTCTTGTCCACGCTGAAATAAATGAACTTTCAGGTTTTCAATTGGTTGTTGAGCTTTATCCAAAATCTGATGTAAGTGCGATCGCATCGCTAGCGCTAATTCTACACCGCCAGCGCCACCACCGACGATCGCAATACTAATTGGTTCTTGAAGATTTTTACCTACAGCTGCAATTAGTTCATACCAATGCTCTAATAGCTGCGATACTGGTTTAGCTGCGATCGCATATTCTGCTGCATCTGATACAGATATTGTGGCCGGAGTGCTGCCAATATCAACAGACAGCACATCAAAATCTACCGCAAGTCCGTTCGCACAAAGAACTTTGTTGTTTTCCAAGTCTAGGGCAACTACCGTGTCAATATACAACTGTGCCTGAGCAAAGTTCGCCAAGGGTCGCAAGTCAATATGGCATTCGTCATGGGTGTAAAATCCGGCAATGTGTCCTGGTAACATTCCAGAATAGGCTGTCTCTGATGCTGCGGTAATCAACGTTAAGCGAACTCCGGGTAACGGTTTCATTCCGAACATTTTCATGACAATAGCATGGCTATGACCCCCACCAATTAACACCAGGTCTTTAACTATTGGCTGTATTTTTTGCTGCATTTCGATACTCAGATTTAGTTAATCAAGAATTATGAATAAATTGAAGAAGAATTCACGAATCAAAATCAATGAGTTGAGGATTTAGACTCGCCACTCATTCAAGACTACTCAATTTGAGATTGAGTGGGGGACTTAAACCCGTTTATTTAGATGCGACTCGAAAATACTCGCTAATGCTGCGCTATCCGCCAGTCATACAGAATTTATAATTTAATTCTAGCTCCTGACTCCTGAATTCTTTCTTGTTAAAATCATCATGACGAGGGTTAATTGTCAACGAAGAATAAAGACTAGTGAGTACAATTGATAACTGAGGACAGTTAGCAGCATGTATGTTCATGTCTATTTACTCAACAGTTATATAGCGGTTCTCAATTGCATGGAATACAAACCTAACCCTCATGACCTTCACTGCTAGCATTGGGGAGTAAAACTCAAAGTATTTCTCTTAAAAGGAGAGAGGTTAGACTGTAATGTATCCACACTAAAATCGCTATATTCTCTATTTTGCTCGTTGCATTATCATATTCAAATATTGACCATGTATGAAACAATAGCATGGGCTAATAAATTGTTAAAAATACTGTAACCACTTGAAGATTTTTTCAGTAATTATTAATGCTTTTCATGCCATGAAAGATATTTTATCAAAAAATAACATCCATCTATCAAAAATATTCCTGTGGATACCTGCTTTCCAGGAAAAAGTCAAAAAAACTCAGCATAAGTCACCAAAACAACGCTTAAGAATAGCAAGTGAACAGCTAGGAAATAGCACAATAGAAACCAGCCTAGCTATAATTAACGATTTAGAGTATATTGCCCATAATCATCCACATTACCACTGGATAATCATCGACATTCTTACTACTTTTGTACGAAAGAATGCTCCTTATATGCCCCAAAAGGAAGTAACAAGCAATCTATCAACAAAAGTTCGTGTAGATATTCAAGCAGCCCTGACTGTTATCGCCAGAAGAGATGCAAATCAAGACCCAGAAAATGAGCAACTTGATTTGAGCTTCACGGACATGAGAGGAGCAAACTTAAATGGGGCGAATTTAGAACAAACAAATCTCTATCAAGCTAATCTTGCTGGTGCCAATCTTATAAAAGCTAATCTAGCAGGAGCAATACTTAGTGCAGCTAACCTAGAAGGAGCTAACTTATATCTAGCCAATTTAGAAGGAGCAATCCTCAGTGTAGCCAACCTAAAAAGAGCTAACCTTTCTGGAGCTAACCTGCATTGTGCAAGTTTATATCTAGCTAGATTGCATGGGGCAATTCTCAATGATGCCATACTCGATGGGGCAAACCTTAGAGAAACCCAATTCTCTCAGTAAAATACTAATATCATGCCCGCTTGATTAATTTTCCCTACTTCCTACTCCTTACTCTCCATTTCCTATGTGCAGCGTAATTCATAATTCTTGTACCGCAAGCGTTTCATTGATTTGGAATGGGTGGTTTGTTTCTGCCGTAATATAGAAGTATATTCAATATTATTCCTTAGTTCAATGAGTATCTTGACACCTATTATAATTTTCTGCTAAATGCTATACTATTTTTCCGCAACATCTAAGTAATAATTCTAGGTTGTAAGGAAAATCTTTACCATGTCTTCTAAAAAGACAGATGCTCTGTTGAATTGGCTAATAACTATAACAGTTATATTTGGCTTCTCATTAACTGTAATTTTCTTCGTATTGTCAAGTATTAAAGAATTGTCAATCCAGGAAAAAATTCAGTATAGAAACCAAGCATTAACAACTACTGCAATAGTTTTTCTCGCATCGGCAGCAATGTTTAATACTTATTATGCAGCAAGGCGTGCCCAAGCGATGCAGAAAAATGCGATCGCAGCTGAGAAAAACCTGGATATTGGCATTCAAAATGCAAAAATCAATCAAGATAGATTGATTGCAGAACGCTTTATGGGGGCAATTTCGCAGCTTGGTCATGAAAAGGTCGAAACCCGGACAGGCGCAATTTATGCACTAGAAAGAGTTGCTCAGGATTTTCCCAAAGAACACTGGACAATCATGGAAATCCTCACTGCCTTTGTGCGAGAAAATGCACCTATCAAGCACCTAAAAGGGGAGCAACAAAAACCGGAATATCAAGGGGCAGTGTACTCAAGTCGGCGTAGAGGCGGGTCGCGTCCGACACAGCCGTTAGAGCAAAATCTCCATGAAGAATTGCCAAAAATCCGCACCGATATTCAAGCAGCCCTGACTGTTATCGGCAGGCGTAATTTACTCGAAGACCCAAAAGATCAGAAACTTGATTTACGTAGCACCGATATTAGACTAGCAGACCTGCTAAAAGCTAACCTGCAACAAGCTGACCTCCGTGGGGCTGACTTGAGTGGTGCTGACCTCCGTGGGGCTGACTTGAGCGGATCTGACCTGAGTGGCGCTAAACTCATTAGGTCTATTCTCTATGAAACCAAATTACTAAAATCTAGCTTATGTGGAGCCAACCTTTGTTGGGCTAACCTCAATCGTACCAACCTCTCTGGAGCAAACCTGCGTTCAGCTAACCTCTCTGGAGCAAGTCTGCGTGCAGCAAATTTACAGGGAGCGAACCTTTATAAAGCTAACTTGCAACAAGCAACCTTAAAAGTCGCTAATCTCTCTGGAGCAAAGCTGTTTCTAGCTAATTTGCAAGGAGCAAAATTGGGGAAAGCTAACCTGCAAATGACGGGTTTAATTGGAGCCAACCTTTCAGGGGCTAACTTGAATGGAGCCAACCTTTCAGGGGCTAACTTGAATGCAGCCAAACTCCACCAAACAGAAGTTTATTTTGCCAACCTCTCAGAAGCTAGCTTAACGGAAGCTGACCTACATCAAGCCAACCTCATCGGAGCAAACTTATATAGGGCAACCTTTTATCAAGCTAACTTGACTCAAGCAAACCTGATGGGAGCTAACTTTTCAGAAGCTAACCTCAGTGATGTCAAACTGGAAGGGACAATTTTGACAGGGGCTAAAAACTTAGAGTTACAGCAGATTAGAAAAGCACTTGGCGATCGCACCACTCGTCTACCTGATTATATCGAAGCACCGACACATTGGCGGCAGTCTGGTTAAGTTATCACAGCATCATTCGTTATTTGGGCGCATTCTACCAGTTTCATTTAGTGCTATAGTTTTTACTAAAATTCTCCGTAAATATTTGGGAGATGAGGAAAAAACATAATCTATGTCTGATAACAAGACAGAGACACCAAGAAATTTGTTTATAGTTCTAATTTTATTTATTCGATTATTCATTTAGCGAAAAACAAGAAATAAATGAGGTACCGCCGCCCTCTATAACTTGTAGGAGAATATAGAAGAGAAGAATCTTGCCTACAGTATTAATAAATGCTCAGGGAAAAACCATGCAATCAGCTTTACGTATCACAACCAAAGTTTTACCAGGAAACAAAATAGAAATTGAAATTCTAGAAGCTGAAATAGGCGATAGCGTTGATGTATTTGTGATTTTACCAGAAAAAGCTGAACCAAAACATCGTTCTGTACTCGACATTATAGAAGAAAGCCGTAGGAGACACCCTTCTCGAACTGCTGAGGTTATAGACAGACAACTACAAGAAGAACGCTTATTATGGGACGGCTAATGCTTCCAACAAGTGGCTCTATTTAGAGGTTGTTTGAAAAGTTCTCTTGTCGGTATCAAAAGTTTTAGATCCCCCTAAATCCACGCCAGTTGCTCATGGGGGAAACCCCCAAGACCGCACTGGCTCCCCTTAAAAAGGGGGACTTTGACTCCGGTTCCCCCTTTTTTAAGGGGGGTTAGGGGGGATCAAAAGTGCCTAAAGTTATAGAGAAATACTTTTCAAACAACCTCTTATATGCTTTCGTAATTTTCCTGGTTTATCTATTGTTATCCTCAGTGAAGTTTTAGCATCTTGAACAATGTCTACCCACTATAGAATTCACAACTGCAATCAAAATCAAAAATTCACGAGACTGAGGCAAAAACCCTTTACAATTCTCTTCCCTTCGCGCTCTTTGCGTCCTTTGCGGTTCGTTAAAAAAATAAATCGTTTAGGATTGCTATATGTCTGATAACAAGACAGACCCTCTGAGAAATTGGTTAATAGTTCTACCATTTATATTTATTGTTTGCTTATTTATTGTTTTTTTAGCCTTTGTGAATGTTGAAGGTTTATCAATAGAGCAAAGGTTAGATTATGGAATTAAAGCTTTAACAACTACTGGGACAATTTTTGTTGGAATTGCTGTATTCATCAATGCGTTCTATGCAGCTAAACGTGCGGAAGCTTTGGATAAAAGTGCTGAAGCTGCAAATAAGAGCGCCGAGGCTGCAAATAAAACTGCTGAAGCTGCTTTAAAGAATGCAGAAGCAGCACAAGACAAACAAATTACAGAACGCTTTGCGAAAGCGGTTGAACAGCTTGGGAATGAAAAGATTGAAACGCGATTGGGGGCGATTTATACTCTAGAACGAATCGCCAAGGATTCCCCAAAAGACCACTGGACAATTATGGAAGTCCTTACGGCTTTTGTGCGAGAGAATGCACCTTTGAAAGATTTTTCCGAGAAAAATACAGATTTATTAATAATAGTCAATACTTTGAATTATCAAAAATCAAAGGAGATAGAGGAAAAACTAAAACTTCAGACAGATATTCAAGCAGCCCTTACCGTAATTGGACGGCGCAAGTCTGAAAATGAACTAGAAAATCAGAGCTTGGATTTAAATAATGTAGATATCAGGGGGGCAATCCTCTACAAAGCCAATCTGCAAGGGGCAAACCTCAAGGGAGCCAATCTGCAAGGGGCCCCCAGCCACAAACTGCAAGGGGCAAACCTCATCGAAGCCAATCTGCAAGGGGCATCATACCTCAACAAAGCCAATCTGCAAGGGGCAAACCTCTACAAAGCCAATCTGCAAGGGGCAAACCTCATCGGAGCCGAAAATCTAGAACAAGAGCAGATTGAATTGGCAAAAGGCGATCGCACAACAATCTTACCGGAAAATCTTCAACCACCCAAACATTGGAAAGCTCAACTTTGACCTTCTGAACCTCAAACGTGAGTCTTTATAAAAGATAAAGTTGCTTAGAGTGACAGCAAAACCCAACTTACTGGTATAACCTTAGAAATATTCCCTAAGCAGGAGACAAATAATAAGACAGGTGTCCTATCCTCAATGATCCTGTAAAAATAAAAAAGGGAGATGTCTCTAACAAAGCGGTTGGAAATTTTAGATTTAATTCGGGAGCTTCGGCAGCAACTTAACCTCTCTCAGAAACAGTTTGCTGCTAAAGTAGGAGTTTCCTTCAAAACAGTCAACCGTTGGGAGAATGGGTATACAGTCCCTTCACGTATAGCGCTAAAACTAATAGAAGAAATGTTACGGAAAATGGGTGAACCCGGCAAAAGTTTGCTAAGTCAATATTTCCCAGAAGCAGAGTAGGGTTATGAGTCGTAGGGCAAAGGTATCTAAACCCCAAAACCTCTTTGCTGGCGGTAGAGACAAGGGCACATTCATTCGGGAGCAACTGTTGCACTATGGTGTTGCTTTCCTATGCGTTGCCTTAGCACTGTGGGCAACTCTGTTACTCAATCCATATCTCACTCCAACACCTGCGGCACTATTTTTTGCTGCGGTGATGGTGAGTGCCTGGTACGGTGGCTTAGGGCCAGGGTTACTTGCAACCGTTTTGTCTACTTTGGCAATCAATTACTTCTTTTTTAAGCCACTTTATCCGCAGAAAATTACCAATCTGAATATTGTAATCCCGCTAGTTGTGTTCATGCTAACAGCAGGGTTAATCAGTTGGCTCAACGAATCACGCCGCATAGCCCAACGGCAAGCTGAAGCAAATCTGAAGTTACTACACGAAAGCCAGGTACAGTTTGGTCGCTTAACAGAGTCCAATGAGGAAGCACTGCGGCAACGAGAAACAGAACTTCGCCTAATTACAGATACGCTACCAGTTCTGATTTCCTTTGTAGATTCACAACAACGCTACCGCTTCAACAACCGAGCTTATGAAGAGTGGTTTGGGCATCCGGCGACAGAAGTTTATGGGAAGACACTTTGGGAAGTTTTGGGTGAATCCGCTTATAAAGTGCTTCGTCCTTATGTGGAAAAAGTACTAGCAGGAGAGCAGGTCACTTTTGAAAGTCAAATTCCTTATAAAGATGGTGGTACACGTTACATTAATGCTATTTACGTTCCCCAGTTTAATCAACAGGGAACTGTTGAAGGGTATGCAGCGTTGATTACTGACATCAGCGATCGCAAACGGGCAGAAGCCGCGTTGCGCGAAAGTGAAGCCCGTTTTCGCCAAATGGCAGATACCGCCCCCGTACTCGTATGGATGTCCGGCACTGACACATTCTGTAACTACTTTAATAAACCCTGGCTAGATTTTACCGGGCGAACTCTAGAGCAAGAAATGGGCAATGGATGGAGTGAAGGTGTTCATCCCGATGATTTTCGGCGTTGCTTAGACACATACACCAATGCTTTTCATGCCCGACAAAAATTTACAATGGAATATCGCCTTAGACGTTTTGATGGCGAATACCGTTGGGTTTTTGATACTGGTGTACCTCGATTCGCACCAACAGGGGAGTTTCTCGGCTATATCGGCTCTTGTGTTGATATCCACGATCGCAACTTGGCAGAAAAAGCGCTACGTGACAGTGAGGAGCGATATCGAATTTTAACGGAAGTGTCGCCACAGGCTATTTGGATGGGCAATAGCGATGGTGGTATTACCTATTGCAATCAATACTGGTTAGATTTTACTGGATTGACAATGCAGCAGACCACTGGTTATGGCTGGATTTATGTCATTCACCCCGATGACCGCGATCGCGTCTTTAAAACTTCGATGGAGGCTGTTGCTAACGCGACCAACTATGAAATAGAAATTCGCTTTCGTCGAGTTTCTGATGGTAGCTATCGTTGGCATATTGTCCGGGGTTTGCCATTTCGAGATGTAACCGGACAAATTATCAAGTGGGTGGGCATTGCCAGCGATATTCACGATCGCAAGGTTGCCGAAGCTGCCCTGCAACAACTCAATGACATGCTGGAGCAACGGATTCAAGAGCGCACTGTCCAACTCGAAGCTGCCAACAAGGAACTTGAATCTTTCTCCTATTCAGTCTCTCACGACTTGCGGGCACCGCTGCGCCACATTGGCGGATTTATCGAATTGCTTCAGAAACGGCATACTTCAACAAGCTTAGATCAAACGAGTCAGCGCTATTTGAAAATAATTTCAGAAACGGCAAAACAGGCAGGAATACTGATCGATGAGTTGCTGACATTTTCTCGGATGGGGCGCACCGAAATGCGCTATATCAACCTGAATATGGAGGAATTGGTACAAGAAGTAATACGCGATTTGATCGCAGAAACCCCAGGACGGATCATCCGTTGGCACATCGAGTCATTGTCAGAAGTGCAGGGCGACCCCTCTATGCTACGGCTCGTACTTCGCAACTTGATGGGCAATGCCGTAAAATATACCCAGACTCGAAACCCAGCAGAAATCACTGTTGGAAGTATTGACAATGAAAACGAAGTTGTCTTTTTTGTACAAGATAACGGCGTTGGCTTTAATATGCAATATGTTCACAAGCTATTCGGAGTATTTCAACGCCTGCATAGCGACCCACAATTTGAAGGAACAGGTGTTGGTTTGGCAAACGTGCAACGCATTATTCATCGGCATAATGGTCGAGTTTGGGCAGAAGCTGTAGTTGATAGTGGAGCCACCTTTTATTTCTCGCTGCCTAAGTTGTCAAAGAAGGAGAGTGAATGAAAGAACTCAAGCGAATTTTGCTGATTGAAGACAGTGCTAACGATGCAGAATTAATACTAGCGGCCTTGTCAGAAAACCATCTCGCCAACGAAGTAGTGGTGGTACGTGATGGAGAGGAAGCACTGGATTATCTTTATCGCCGGGGGTTGTTTCGGTTGCGAATGGAAGGGTATCCTGTTGTTGTGCTACTCGATTTGAAATTACCTAAAATCGATGGATTAGAAGTATTGGCACAACTCAAATCTGACCCAGTAATGCGAGTTATTCCAGTTGTGGTGCTGACCTCTTCTCGTGAGGAGCCAGACCTAGTTCGATGCTACGAATTAGGGGTCAATGCTTATGTTGTGAAGCCAGTGGATTACCACGATTTTGTCGATTCTATTAAAGGTGTGGGATTGTTTTGGGCAGTGATTAATCAGCCTCCCGTTGGTGCTTTACCTCCAGCGCCTCATTCTCAACAGGAGAGAAACTGATGAATGTCCTGCGTTTCCTCCTTTTGGAAGACAGCCTGTTAGATGCAGAGCTTGCCCAAGCGGTATTAATTGAAGGAGGAATTAATTGCGAACTGATCCGAGTCGAAACCGGTGCTGACTTCGTAGCGGCTGTGGAAACAGAGGCTTTCGATTTAATTCTTGCTGATTATGCCCTGCCATCTTTTGATGGAATTTCTGCCTTGGAAATTGCCCGAAATCGCTGTTCAGAGGTTCCTTTTATCTTTGTTTCTGCCGTGCTGGGTGAAGAATTAGCGATCGAAGCTTTGAAAAACGGTGCAACTGATTATGTGTTGAAGCAACGATTAGGGCGGTTAGTTCCCTCGGTGCAACGGGCATTGCGGGAAGCTAAAGAGCGGCTTGAACGCAAGCAAATAGAGGAGTCTTTACAGAAGAGTGAAGCCAGGTATCGCCGAATTGTTGATACCTCTTATGAGGGAATCTGGATGATTGATTCTCAAACCCAAACAGAGTATGTGAATCAGCGGTTGTCTCAGATGTTGGGTTATGCGGCAGAAGAAATGCTTGGTCGTTCCATATTTGATTTTATGGATCAGGCTGATGATATGGCAGTCGAAGAGAAATTGGAGTGGCTCAAGGGAGAGGGGAGGGATCTTAAAGAAGGTCGATTGCGCTGCAAGGATGGTTCATACATCTGGACACTGATTTCTGCGAGAGCGATTTTGAATGAACAAAGTGAATTCTTAGGTGCGATCGCTATGCTAACTGATATCACCGATCGCAAACGCACCGAATCAGAACGCGATCGCCTTTTGCAACTTGAGCAAATAGCCAGGGCGGAAGCAGAGGCTGCTAACCGCATAAAAGATGAGTTTCTGGCGGTGCTTTCCCATGAGTTGCGATCGCCCCTGAATCCGATTCTCGGTTGGGCGAAACTGTTGCAAATGCGAAAATTTGATGAGATATTGCTCCAGAAAGGACTGGAAACTATTGAGCGCAATGCCAAATTACAAGCTCAACTAATTGAAGACTTGCTGGATGTTTCTCGCATCCTCCAAGGCAAACTCAACCTCAATATGATCCCAGTCGATCTGGTATCTACCATTGAAGCCGCAATGGAAACGGTGCATTTAGCAGCAGAGGCTAAAACTATTCAAATTGAGACGATGTTTGATCCAACTGTGGGGAGAGTTTTGGGTGACTCAGCCCGCTTACAGCAAGTTTTCTGGAACCTTTTATCAAATGCCGTTAAGTTTACTGGGACTGGGGGAAAAGTAAATGTGCGATTGGAGTGCATCGACGCTCAAGCGCAGATTACTGTGAGTGATACAGGGAAGGGGATTCACCCTGACTTTCTACCTCATGTGTTTGACTATTTCTGTCAGGGTGATAGTACAACAACTAGAAAGTTTGGTGGGTTAGGGTTAGGTTTAGCGATCGCTCGTCACTTGATTGAGATGCATGGTGGAACGGTTTGGGTTGAAAGTCTTGGCGAGGATCAGGGAGCAAGCTTCACAGTTAGATTCCCACTGCTCAAGGACAGTGCAACAGTTAAGGATGACACGAATACTGATTCCTCAACTGCCGTTTTTAACTTTTCTCCTCTCATGGGAATACAAGTCCTGATTGTGGATGACAATGCAGACACCCGCGACTTTTTCAGCTTTGTCCTGGAACAGTTTGGCGCGATCGTCACCGCAGTAGCATCGGGATATGAAGCATTACAAGCGCTAACACAATCCAAGCCAGATATCTTACTCAGCGATATTGGGATGCCAGAGATGAACGGCTATATGTTGATGGAACAGGTGCGGACTCAAGAAGCAGCAGTAAAGGGAAAACAGATTCCGGCGATCGCTCTGACTGCTTACGCAGGTGAAATCAATCAGCAGAAAGCACTAAAAGCCGGGTTTCAACAGCACATTGTTAAACCTGTAGCCCCAGAGGAATTGCTTGTAGCGATTTCCAATTTAGTCAAATGTGCTGAGAAAAGTGAATTAAGTAATCTGCAATTTTAATCCAATACAGTTCAGATAAGACCAAAACACTTGTAGAGACGGCGATTTATCGCGTCTTGTAGCGATTTATTGCGTCTCGAAAACCCACAATTTTGTATAATTAGCCCTTAACCCAAGCGGATTGAATTTCAATCATTATAGTTTGGCAGTATCGTTCTACTGCAACAGGAAATTATCTGTAATTACACCTGATAACATCCTCAATTCTGAATTTGAGCATTCTTATTTAGCAGAATTCAGGAGTAAGGAGCCAGAATTCAGAATTGAATTCTGAACGAAAGAGCGGATGAATAACCGACGTTTTTGCACCCCCACCAAATCGTAGATATGGTGGTCTTCAATCCTGCGCCGATTTGAATCCCCGACTGATAGCGCAGCGTTAGCGACGCAGGAGCGTCTTGATTCTGACTCCTGAATTCTGACTTCTGAATTCTTCTTCAATTAGCAGGCATTTCATCAATGATTATCACGCAGTGCCTTTAAGAATCGGTTAAGCATATCCGTGTTTGTACTCTATCATAACTCTACAGTTGCTCTTAGAATCAACCTAAATTTATTTCCGTAAGGAGTCAAATATGAAGACTTATGACATGTCTTTAATAAAAACAAATGGACTCACGACTTTGCTGGCATTTATCTCAATTATATTTATTTTATCATTAACTTTAATTTTTTCATTCTTTGAATATATTCAAGGGTTTTCAACTCAAGAAAAAATCGAATACATCACCCAAGCATTGACAACTCTGGCCATAATCATTGGAGGATTGGCATTAATAATTAATGCTTACTATACTTCCAGACTCTCTCTAGATGAAAATCAGAGTCTATTAACCCAACTCCTGGCTGGGACACTAGCTTGGGATAACAATATCGGCACTAGTATCAATTACACACAACCAACTCACCAAGAAATTGTTCCTGAACGCTTTTCTAAAGCAATTGAACAACTGGGAAATGAAAAGATTGAAACACGATTTGCTGCCATTTATGCTTTAGAAAGAATTGCCAAAGATTCTCCAAAAGATCATTGGACAATTATGGAAATTCTCGCTGCTTTTATCCGCGAGAATGCCCCGGTGAAACATGAATATGATGACGAATTACGGGAATCATCAAAACTACCTACAGATATTCAAACAGCCTTAACTGTTATTGGACGACGCGATTCACATAAAGATCCGGTAAATCAAAAACTGGATTTACGCAATACAGACCTCGGTAATGCAGACTTAACAGAAGCTAACCTCTCTAGAGCAATTCTCGTAGGAGCTAATTTGCAATGGGTTAATTTTACACGAGCAAATCTCTCTGATGCAGACTTATCAGTAACTTATCTTTGTGGGTCAATCCTCTATGAAGCCAACCTGCAAAAAGCAATCCTCCCAGAAGCCAATCTCCAAGGCGTAGTTCTCAGAAAAGCAAACCTCTCTGAGGCAATTCTTTATGATGCCAACTTGGAAGGGGCAATCCTTTGTGATGCTAATCTCACAAGGGCAGTTCTTTGTGATGCCAACTTGGAAGGAGCAATCCTTTGTGATGCCAATTTGGAAGAAGTCAACTTTGAGGGTAGCAATCTCCAAGATGCCAACCTGATTGGCAGTAATTTGCAAAAGGCAAAACTTGCTGGAGCTAATCTAGAAAGTGCATTACTTAGTACAGCTAACCTACAAGAAACTGATTTCCAAGAAGCAAACCTCTGTGGAGCCAACTTGAGCGGCTCAGAAAACCTAGAATCAAAGCAGATTGAACAGGCAATTGGCGATCGCACAACAATCCTACCAGAAAATCTGAAAATACCTCAACACTGGCGTTAGGGACTTCTAACTATAGCAGGAGGCAGGAGGCAGGAGGCAGGAGGCAAAAGTATTACTATTCCTAGCCTTGGGGTTTTCAAAATGTCCTAACCTATGTGGCTACGGCTATAAAAATAAAAAAAGGTAGGATTTCCTACCTTTTACCCAAAAAAAGCATTTTGTAACCAAATACCAAATTAAATATCACACACACTTTTGACGTATCTATTGCAAACCTATGACAAAGTTGTGACGTTTAATTTGTAGCTGATTTCGCCATTACTCCCAGTTGCAACCCCGGTGGATAATTCCCTTCTTCCTTGATACGCTTAATTTCAGCATCGGTTATCCGTAAATTTAACTTTTGTGCCAGCGATCGCACAATATCTCCCCTGTCAATTACACCAGCTACAGCACCAGCGGGAGAAAGCACCGTAATTCTAGGTAACTGCTCATTTTCTAGCTTGTTAATCACCTCAGCTATCGATGTTGATTCTGCAACAGTGGGTATTTCTGTCAATGGACGCACTATGCTGTGTAAGGTTTCGGTTTCCCATTCACTCCTTTGGGTTAAACGGAAATCGTCAATGGAAACTAGACCCCGGTAACGTCCATCAGAAGCAGCAAAATAAACCTGTGAGGGAGCGGTTTCCAAGAGATATAAATCGGCAAAGGAGCGCAATGTCTGGTCAGCATCAATAACTCGAAAATCACGGGTCATTGCATCGGACGCCACCACCTTGAGTAGGCTTTCTTGCAGTGTAGTCATGTTGTCATAGTTGTTGGCGTTGCGGACAGCAAACCAACCTAACAGCGCAATCCACAAACCAGCTACTAACTCCCTGGTCACAAAATCTACAACAAATCCTAAAGCGATCGCAGCATAACCCAATATTTGCCCTGCCTTTGCAGCCCAGTGTACGGCTTGAAAGCGATTACCTGTTATTTGCCATAGTGCTGCTTTTAACACTTGCCCCCCATCAAGAGGTAAGCCGGGAATTAGGTTAAATAGAGCCACCACCAAGTTAATTCTCGCCAAATCTCCAACCATGACACTGAGAGGATTAGTATCAGGTATGACAATAGTTAATAGCTGGAGCAAGAAAAATAGGATGATACTGACCAAAGGCCCAGCGATCGCTACTTGAAACGCTTTGAGAGGAGTTTTAGATTCTTCTTCAATAGCAGCAATCCCGCCAAACATAAATAGAGTAATTGAATTCACTCTAATGCCTTGCGATCGGGCTACTAAGCTATGACCCAACTCATGTAACAATACCGAACCAAATAGCAGCAGTGCCATAACTATTCCAGCACTCCAAGCTATAAGATTCCCCCATTCCTGATAAGCTACCCCAAAATTGAGGGTTGCCAACCCTAAAATCACAAACCATAATGGGTCTAAAAATAGGGGAATTCCAAATAAAGACCCAATTCTCCAATTTGTTTGCATTACATTTCCCTAAAACTAAATATCGCCAGTAGTTTTTATACTGAAATACTACGCATATTCGTATACAAATTGATATTGAGCATCAATTCAGTAGTTGAGAGTGACGCAATGCTCTTATTTCTAGAATAGACAATTAATGGCTGTTAGGTGTGGGGATTGGGGACTGGGGATTGGGGATTGGGCATAGAAAATTGTAGGTTGGGTTAAACAAAGCGCAACCCAACAAAGCCCCGAAAATGTTGGGTTTCGTTCCTCAACCCAACCTACACATTTCAAGGTTTTTGGCGCTAACCCAAGCGTATTGCAATGAAAAGAGGCAGAGGGGTAGGAAGCAGGGAGCAGAGCCAATACGGCTCGGTTAAGGCAAGAGACACGATAAATCGCCGTTTCTACAAAGGACTGATTCTTGTAAAGACGGCGATTTATCGCGTCTTTGGGATCTAAAGTGTGTCATCAACAAACCTTGTCCGAACTGTATTGGGAGCATAGGAGAAAGAGTTAATTTTCTCCCCCTGTGCCCCGCCCAAAATTGTTTTTAGGAGTTTTGTATTGACTGCGGCGTTACTTGTAACGCCGCAGTCATCAAAAAACTACAGACGACCGATGTTAGTCAGCCCTAAAACGATGCCAATGCCGATAATATGACCAAAAGCCATCGCCCCAACGAATGTTGGAATACTAATTGGCAAAATAGGGAACTTGGGGCCAACTAGGGGTTTTTCAATCCTGGTACTTAATAAAACCATTACTAAGCTGCTGACACTGATGATGATCGCTACTGTAGGATTCCACGCAGGTGTTGCGGGAACAGATGCAGCTAGTGCTAGAAAAATAGAGGAAATCAAGCTTTTGTCTCCTAAAGTGAAAAGTTAATCTTAGACCAACAAGATTATAAAATTACAAGGCCCAAAAGTTTTTTAGATAGTTTAGACTTTTCAAGTGATTATTTAAATTTGTTCAGATATTCATGCGCGTTAAGATTTGCGGCATTACTCAACCAGAGCAGTCTATAGCGATCGCCTCTCTTGGCGCAACGGCACTAGGATTTATTTGTGTACCAACTTCACCTCGCTACGTTACCACGTTGCAAATTCGGGCAGCAGTGGCAGAACTCCCAGCAAACATTGACAGAATTGGTGTTTTCGCCAATGCCAGCATCCCTGAAATCTGCCAGATAGTTGTTGATTCTGGGCTGACTGGCGTCCAGTTACACGGAGATGAATCACCAGATTTTTGCGACCAAATACGTCAATCTTTACCCAAGGTCGAAATTATCAAAGCACTGAGAATTCGGAGTCTTGAGCATCTTGACACAACTACTGATTACACAAAACACGTAGATACTTTGCTACTTGATGCCTACCATCCGCAACAACTGGGTGGTACAGGCAAAACTTTAGATTGGACAATGCTAGAACAATTTCGCCCTAGTTGTCCTTGGTTTTTAGCAGGAGGATTGACAGCCGATAATATTGTGGAAGCCCTAAATCAGGTTAATCCTAGCGGCATAGATTTATCTAGTGGTGTGGAACGAACACCTGGAGATAAGGATTTAGATAAAGTAGCCAAGTTGTTTGAGAAATTAGGGAGTAGGGAGTAGGGAGTAGGGGGAGATGAGGGAGATGGGGGAGATGGGGGAGAATTTTTAAATAAATCGCTACCTTGTCTATGCCCATTCCCCATTCCCCATTCCCCATTCCCCATTTATCAAAAGAATGCTGGTTGATGACGAATCAAGTTAAAAAATTCTTCACGAGTTTTTTGTTCTTCTTGGAACACACCAACCATTGCGCTAGTGACAGTCCAAGAACCTGGTTTCTGCACGCCCCGCATCACCATGCACATGTGGCTAGCTTCCATCACAACGGCAACGCCTTGAGGTTCTAGAATGGTCTGGATTGCTTCGGCAATTTGGCGCGTTAATCTCTCCTGCACTTGTAAGCGGCGAGAATACATCTCAACAATGCGGGCTAGCTTACTCAATCCCACAACTTTTTGGTTGGGGATATAAGCAACGTGCGCTCTACCCATAAATGGCAGCATGTGGTGTTCGCACAGACTAAAGAAATTAATATCTCTAACTAGTACCATCTCGCTATGCCCTTCATCAAAAATGGCATCGTTAACTAGTTCTTCAAGAGATTGGTTATAGCCACTGGTAAGAAACCGCATTGCCTCGGCTACTCGTTTGGGTGTTTTGAGGAGTCCTTCGCGTTCTGGATCTTCACCAACGCCCAATATTAGTGTCCGTACGGCGTCCTTCATTTCCTCCATCTGTTCCTCTTTTGGCGGGCACACATCTGCTGGTCGCCCGTTATGAGTATTGCGATCGGGTCTAGGAGTTATGGCTTCTGCCAAGTCGGGAATCAGAGGCGATTGAGAGTAATTGGAACCGTTGGAACTAGCGATAGTCATGATTCAGTCTTGGTTATGGTTTAGTCATTGGTCATTGGTCATTAGTCATTGGTCATTTGCAAAAGACAAAGGACGAAGGACTAATTAGAGTGCGCCAGCGCTGGGCATCAGGATCAGTTCATCAATCACTGCCTGTTGTGGTAAAAGTACAGCGTAAAGAATTGACTGAGCCACAATTTCCGGGGTTAACATTTTGGAACGGTCTAGGTTGACATGAACTGTTTCTGTATCCCAAAGTTCGGTATTGACTGCACCGGGACAAATAGCTGTGACACGAATGCCGTGGGTGCGTTCTTCTTGCGCCAGGGTTTGAGTGAGGGCAATCAAACCAGCCTTGCTGACGCTATATGCTCCCCAACCGGGAAAGGGTTGCTTGGCAGCAATTGAAGCGACATTGATAATTGTGCCTGTGCCCCGATCGCGCATTGAAGGTAAAATCCCCATAATGCACCCAAACACGCCAGTCAGATTCAAGTCAATTACCTGTTGCCAGTCTTCTAGGGGAGTTTCGCTCAAAGTGGCTGTATAGGCTATGCCCGCATTGTTTACCAGAATGTCTATATCACCAAAGTCTAGAGCGATCGCTTGGATCTTGTCTTTGACTTCGGAGATCCGCGCTAAATCGACAGCGTAAGCTTTCGCTTCGACCCCAGTATGCTCTACGGCTTCTCTTACCGCCTCTAACTTATCCAAAGAACGACTGACTAAGGCGACATCTATTCCCGCTTTTGCAAAGGCTAAAGCCGTTGCTTTCCCAATTCCACTACTAGCCCCAGTAATCAGGGCGCGTCGTTTTTGCTCAACACTCATGGTGTCTCCCAATTTTTTGGCAGTTCCCAAAACCTATTACCACCCAATTATTTACATTTCTCGGTTTGGATAGATTAAAGGAGTCTAAAAATCTGATGATTTTCATTAGGCAAATGCTATGATGCTGCACAATAGTTCCCATATTGTGGGTTTTAGCAGTGAAGACAACAAATCATTGCCTGGAAAACCACGCTGTACATTCAAATTAGATTATTTACAAAATACAAAACCCACTCAATTAAGTTGAGTAGATTTAGCAAACATGCAAATGCCTATGGCTAGATTGTTAAAAATCTTTAAGCACATAGGCAATTATAGCATTGCTGATTAGCTAATCAATCATTAATGAAGTGCTGTTAGTGGGCAACTTCTGTAAAAACACCAATTTTGCGGAATTTTTCGTAACGCAGTTGGCGGCGTTCTGGAGCGGTTAAACGATTGAGTTCGTCCAAATTTTCTAGCAGCACTTGCTTAAGAGTATTAGCGGCTTTTAAAGGGTCGGAATGAGCGCCACCAGTGGGTTCGGGGAGTATTTGGTCAATAATTCCCAATTTTTTCAGGTCATGGGAAATAATTTTCAGAGCCACGGCGGCTTGGGGAGCCTTACCAGCATCTTTCCACAAAATGGCAGCACAGGCTTCGGGAGTGGCGACGGTATAAACGGAGTGTTCAAACATGAGTAGGCGATCGCCTACGCCGATACCAAGTGCGCCACCAGAACCGCCTTCACCAATGACTGTGCAGATAATTGGCACATCTAAGCAGAACATTTCCCGCAAGTTGTAAGCGATCGCTTCTCCTTGACCTTGATGTTCTGCTTCTACCCCAGACCAAGCTCCTGGTGTGTCGATAAAAGTTAGTATTGGCATACTAAACTTATTGGCGTGTTCCATCAACCGCATGGCTTTGCGGTAGCCGCCAGGGTAAGGCATTCCAAAGTTACGGGCAATATTGTCTTTAGTATCCCGTCCTTTTTGATGACCCAACATCACCACAGGTTGTCCACTCAGACGACCGACACCACCAACTAAAGCCGGATCGTCACCACCACAGCGATCGCCATGTAATTCCATCCATTCATCACTAATAGCCTGAATGTAATCGAGAGTACTAGGGCGACGCGGATGACGAGCGACTTGCAATCGCTGAGACGGGGATAGACTTGTGAAAATTTCCTCACGCAGTTGCATGGCACGTGCTTCTAGTTGGCGAATTTGACCAGAAACATCGACGCCATTTTCTTCTGCAAGTTGCCGAATTTGATCAATTCGGGTTGCAAGTTCTGCTAGGGGTTTTTCAAAATCTAGCAGTAGCGGTTTACGCTCGGTAGTTGCCATCGTAGGGGTTATAAGTTACGAGTTATAAGTTATCTATCCTTTGTCCTTTGTCCTTTGTCTTTAGTCCTTTGTCAGTTGTCCTTTGTCCTTTGCAAATAACAAATGACCAATAACAAATGACCAATGACCAATGACTAATGACTAAACTAGCAGCGGTCTAAATCCATGTTTTACTGACACCCGACCAATCTGCTCCATTTTGTCTACGGTAATCTGATTCCGTCCCCACGAAAAGTTCGTGTATAACTTCTCAAATTCCAGCAGCATTGATTCGGCAAAACAAGCAAACAACTGGCGGGCTGGCACATCCATATTGACTATTTTCATAATCTTCCAGTCAATATCCAGGGAATGCTCTACAATTCCACCATTTAACACGTGTACACCAGGATGCTGAATTTTGGTTGCTAAGTTTTTCGGATAACCACCATCAATCAACAAACAGGGTTGTTTCAAAGTAGTGGGGTCAATTTCCACGCCTCTGGGCATACTAGCAACCCAAACTACAACATCAGCTTGGGGCAGTGCTTCTGTCAAACCCATGATTTTCCCTCGCCCCAATTCGCCTTGCAACTCTTTGAGACGTTCTTGATCACGGGCGATCAACAAAAGTTCTTGGACATCTGTTTTCGCATCTAGCCAGCGTGTAACTGCACTACCAATATCCCCAGTTGCCCCACATATAGCAACAGTCGCTTTTGACAGATCAATTCCCAGTTGTTTTGACGCTTCTTCCACCTGCTTACAAATAATGTAGGCAGTATGTGTGTTTCCAGTGGTGAAGCGTTCAAACTCTAGTTTGATGTTGCGGACTTGGCTAAACTGCTCTAACTTAAAGTTTTCAAAAATAATTGAGGAAAATCCGCCTAAAGCTGTGATGTTAATGCCGTGCTTTTGTGCATGGGCCATGGCGTTGAGGATTTTGCGCGTTGCGGCTTTGATGCGGCGACTAGCTAGCATTTCCGGCAAAAAGCAAGACTCTACATATCTTCCTTCAATTTGTTGCCCAGTTACACTGGTGACAATAATGGTATCAACAATTTGCGGTGGGGCGCTACACCAAAAGTCTAACCCTTGATCGGCATATTCTGGGTATCCCAATTCTTGAGCTACCGCTTGAGCGTGTTCTAAACTAGTCAGATGTCCAATTAGACCAAACATGTAGTGATTATTAGGCTTATGCTATCTTGAGGCGTGGAATTTAGTAGAGTTGGGAGTTAAAAGTTAGGAGTTCTGAGTTCTGAATTTTAACTACTCAGCACTCAGGACTCGTTACTGGGCACTCTTTTAGGCGGCAATGAGTCCGTAAGCTGACAAGCGCATGATGTCGCGAGTCGTAAAACCGATGTTACTTAATGCTTCTCCGTATTGAATCATAAAGTCTTCTACCAAAGCATCTTTTTCCATTGCCATTGTGTGGGCATCACCTTCTACTTGGTTGAGCATTCTCCAAACTATGGGTAGGTTCTGGCGGTTTGCAAGTTCAAGTTCAGCCTTGGCTTCTGCAAAGTGTTCTTTGAGCCAAACTTCTCCAAAGTTGAGGTGGCTATATTCTTCTTTTACTACTCCCTCAGTGATTTTGCGGGCAAAAGCGTCGGCGACGGGGATGTAAATGTTATATGCTGCGATCGCAAAACATTCGATAATCAAAGACTGAATCAATAGACAAGTGACGACTTTACCTTCTGCCGCCGCAGTTTGGAAGTTTTGGTGTAGTCCAGAGAAAAACTCCTTAGCAAATTCCAAATCTGGGGTAACTTGCAAATTGCGCCCACAAGCTTCAAATCCTTTCTTGTGGCGGCTTTCCATCTTGGATAAGCGAATCAATTCATCATGAGATTCCGGCAGCAGTTGGGCTAGGGTGATGTAATTTTCATGGGCTTCTTGTTCCCCTTCAATCACGATCGCATTAATCCGGCTATAAGCATCTTTGTATGTTTCGCTCTTGAAATCTAATCCTTTAAATTCGTCTGTAAGCTGCGGCATGGTTATGTTTACTCCTGTAAACTTGAATTATTTGACACCAGGATTCAATTTACCCTATGAACTGAGGGTAACAATCACTGTGGTTTAATTTAACTTAACAAGTAACTATGTTTATAGATTAACTGTTGCTGGAGGAGATGCTCTAGTCCTAGCGAAACAAATGCTTTGCAGTTTGAGTTATGTCTAAACCAAACCCGAATCTAAAATCTGGCGATTTTTTAAGCCTAGTAGTGTTACTGCTAGGGGCATTTATCGTTCTACTACCGCTGTTTGTGGTCTTTCTCACCTCCTTTGCACCGACTGCCGCCAGCCCAGAAAATTTGTCCAAAAATAACTGGTCTTTAGCAAATTACCGCGTTGCGTGGCAACAGGGAAAATTTTTGCTGGCGTTTGCTAATTCTACCTTGGTAGCGATCGCTGTGACGGCGTTTCAGATTGTCACTTCTGCTTTGGCTGGTTACGCCTTAGCACGGCTGAAGTTTCGGGGACGCCAAGCACTGCTATTAGTCGTTTTAGCAACTTTGGTGATTCCCTTTCAGTTATTGGTGATTCCCATCTTTTTGGTTTTGAAGTGGGGACACTTGATAAATACATATTGGGCGCTTATTTTACCCACTGCGGTCAACGGGTTTGGGATTTTCTTGTTACGTCAGTATTTCCAGACAATTCCCGTAGAATTAGAGGAAGCCGCAGCTATAGATGGGGCAAACCGACTACAAATTTTGTGGCGAGTGATGTTACCTTTAGCCCGTCCGGCGTTAATAACACTATTTTTGTTCACTTTCATCGGTGAATGGAATGATTTATTTAAGCCTTTAGTATTTACGACACGACCAGAATTAAGAACGGTGCAGCTGGCATTGGCAGAGTTTCAAGAGCAATTTACGAATAATTGGCCCTTGATGATGGCAGCAGTGACCATAGCGACAGTTCCAGTGATGGTATTATTTCTCATCGGTCAGCGTCAGTTTATTCAGGGTATTGCGGCGACGGGGATTAAGAATTAGCAACAAAACCTATTATTGTAGAGACGCGATTTATCGCGTCTTCGATTGATCAAAAAATGTCCCGCTACGCTAACGCCCGTAAGTGGCGCGTTCGCGGTAGCGTTCGCACGAGAAAAAATCCTTATATCTCAAGGTAAGTAAAAACCCTTGTGCCCGTTGTGTCTATCTGAGTTTAATTGCGCTAGCGTTCGCGTAGCGTCTCGTAGAGAAGCGGGGCGTTAGCAAGAGTGCGAATTAGATTTATCGCGTCTTCAAAGACCAATCATCTACACCAATAACCCTTAACCCAAGTGTATTGCCTTTTAGTTCATCAATGTATAAAGGTAATCCAGCGTTAAAATATTAAGTTTTGTAACACCATGCGTAATTCTTCCTAGCCAAGCCGTATCAACTAATGATACACATCCTTTAGGAAATGGAAACAGTTATGGACTCTGAAACATTACAGAAGTTACAAGCAGAAGTTGAACAGAAACTACTTGAAAGCGTTAATAACGCTGGCTTATACGCATTGCTTGAAAAATACGGAGTATTAGATGATAGAGCTTTGACAGTTCAATGGCAATGCAATCTTGACCCAAACAAAATCAAATCTGGTAGTGCAGGCACAGAACAGGAAATTGTTCTAATGGAGAATTCATGGTGTATCCCTTGCCCGTCAACTGGCGACCCTTTCGGCTGCAACTGTTAAATAATTTAGTCTTTGTACTGTAAAGAGTTTATTCTAGTAAGTATAAAAATGCTGAACTTTGCATTTACTAGTTAGGCTACAGAGATAATCCCAAGTATCACCATACCTAATTAGCAAGGAGCAGTATTTCAATATACTCTTACTTTTTGGGTGCAAGTTTCTAATGTCTGGAAACCGAAGCAGTTGGTGCTGGGAGTTAGGAATAGTGAGTACTTTAGCAATTGCTGGAGCGCTCACTTTCTTTGAGAGCTTTGCCTTAGCCCAAATACAAAGGGATGGCACACTTGGATCTGAAAGTTCAATCATTACGCCAAAGCTAATCGATGGTCAGCCTATAGACCAGATTGATGGTGGGGCAGTTCGTGGTACAAACTTGTACCACAGCTTTGAACAGTTTTCTGTCTCTGCGGGAAGTACAGCCCACTTTAACAATGCAATAAATATTCAAAATATCATCAGTCGGGTAACAGGTAATTCGATTTCTAATATAGATGGCATTCTGAAAGCTAACGGCACAGCCAACCTGTTTCTGATTAATCCTAACGGCATTGTTTTTGGGTCTAATGCTTCTTTAAATATCGGCGGTTCATTTGTGGCAAGTACGGCAAGTAGCTTGAACTTTGCTGATGGTACAAAGTTTAGTGCTACATCTCCTCAAACTACACCTCTACTGACACTAAGTGTTCCCATTGGTTTGCAATTTGGAGCAACTGCTGCTCCCATCCGCAATCAATCCCAAGCCAAACCAGATGGCGCAGTTAATATCTTTAGGCAAGGCGTTGGTCTACAGGTGCAGCAAGGCAAAACCCTGGCACTGATAGGCGGTGATATCAGGCTAGAGGGGGGAAATATCACAGCAAAGGATGGAAGAGTTGAGTTAGGAAGCGTCGCTGGTAATAGTCTGGTTAGTTTCAGCCCAACGAATCAAGGTTGGGCATTTGGATATGAAGGTGTTCAAAATTTCCAGAACGTCGAAGTAATCCAGTTAAATAAAATTCGATCTACTGTAGATACTCATGGAGAGGGGCGCGGCAATATTCAGGTGCAAGGGAAGCTTGTGCGGGTAGCTGGCGGTTTCCTAATTCTAGTTGATCTCTTTGGAGGGCAATCAGGAGGGGATTTGACAGTGAACGCCTCAGAGTCTGTAGTAGTTGAACAAGATACACAAGTGTTTACTCAGAGTTTATCAAACGGAAACTCTGGAAACATAAATGTCACTACTCAGAAGTTGGTGGTCAGAAGTGGGGCACAATTACACGGGCAATTGACCATAAACGCATCAGATTCCGTGGAACTAATCGGTGGCACCTCCATTCCTGTGTTCCGAGATGGTAGTGATTTAATATCCAGTGGATTATTTAGTGCAACTTATGGCGATAAAAACGCTGGCAGTATCACAATTAATACTGGAAAGTTGCGTATCCAAGGAGGGGCAAGAATATCAACAAGCTCTGAGGGTATATATAGGTTTATTTCTAACCAACTTACACCAAAAAATACAGGAAAAGCAGGAAACTTGACGGTAAACGTCTCTGATTCCGTAGAACTAATTGGAACCTCACCAAATGGTTCTAGACTCAGTGGCTTGTTTTCTGGAACTGAAGGGCCTGGAGATGGCGGCAACTTGACCCTAACGACAGGGCGATTGATTATCAATAATGGGGCTGCAATCACTGTGAGCAGCCAAGCTCGAAAAAATGTAATCTATGTCGGAGATCCAAATAACCTAGGTAAAGCTGGCGATTTAAATATAACCGCTCGCTCCATACTTCTGGACAACAAAGGAAAGCTTACAGCTGAAACCGAGTCAGGTCGAGGCGGGAATATTGCGGTACAGGTGCAGGACTTATTATTGATGCGCCGCGAAAGTAAAATAACCACTAATGCAGGTAAGACAGGGCTTGGTGGAGATGGCGGTAATATCACCATCAAAGCACCTAATGGCTTTGTTGTCGCCGCTCCCTTTGCAAATAGCGATATCACTGCCAATGCCTTCTCTGGTTCTGGTGGTAAAATCACAATCACCGCTAAGAACATCTTTGGGTTTGTACCCCGCACTCGTGCAGACGTAGAGAGACTTGATCCGGAAGAAATAAACCCGAAGAACTTGCGAACAAGTGACATTACCGCATTTTCTCAGCAAAACCCTTTATTAAATGGCACTGTACAAATCAACTCACCAGATGCTGACCCCAGTAAAGGATTAGTAGAATTGCCCGTAAATCTGGATGATGCTTCGCAGCAAATTACTGCTGGTTGTAATTCTGGTGGAAAAATAGCCAGTAGTTCATTTGTTGCTACTGGGCGTGGAGGACTAGCACCCGATCCCACAGAGCTATTGATAGCTGATGCGGTGCTAGCAGATTGGATCACACTCTCTCCAGAGAGTGAGAATCGTGCTGGCAATATTCAGAAAGAAGTGGGTGTACAAGCGCAGCCAAATACAGAAGAAAAGTCACAGAAAGTTAATTCTGTCAATGAACCTACTCAAATTGTGGAAGCTCAAGGATGGGTTACAGATGCCAATGGGAAGGTGGTTCTGGTTGCTCAAGTACCTATTGCGTCGCCCCATAACTCCTCGCTCACCGCTACATCTTGTGCTGGTAATTAGGCCCTTTGTATTAAAGTAATTGCTCAGTGTGTTGGCGATCGCAACAGAAAGAAATAAGTTATGACTAAAGTGATGTCATAATAGTCATCAAAACAAACATCATTTAATAGAACTGTATGGAGCAACAGACGGTTCGCACAACATTGACTATCCCACAAGATTTGTTAGAGGCAACGGATAAAGCCGTTCAGGCAGGAAAAGCCAAAAGCCGCAACGAGTTTGTAACACGGGCATTACGGCGTGAACTCGCTGTGCAAAAACGGGCAGAAATTGATGCAGCCTTAGCAGAAATGGCAAATGATGTAGAGTATCAAGCCGAAGTTTTGCAGATGGAGGCAGAATTTGCCCCGGCTCAGTGGGAAGCTTTGAAGTTAGAGGAAACTCCAGAATGAGACGGGGTGAAGTCTACGACGCCCGTCTAGAGCCGACTGAAGGATCAGAACAGGGTGGAACCCGTCCAGTCATTATTGTCAGTCGGGGTGTAATTAATGTTGCCAGTCCTGTGGTTCTGGCAGTTCCCTGTACAACCTATCGATCAAGTAAGCGCATCTATCCTACACAAGTTTTGATTCAAGCACCCAACGGTGGCTTAACCCATGACTCGCTCGCAATGACAGATCAGATTCGGGTACTCTCAAAATCACGCTTATTGCGTTTGCGGGGAATGCTTTTTGAGGAAACGATCGCCCAACTAAATCAAGCACTGTTGATTGCTCTTGATCTGCCAGGGCAAGATGATCAAATACTCTTGGATGTAGATTAACCGCTTCACCGAAGAAAGGCAGAGGGCAGGAGGCAGGAGGTTTTAGAAAATAATTATTCCCTCTGCCAAAAGAGTTTGAGAGCAACTAAATTTATTTATGAAAAACAAAAAAATATGTATTTTGAGACGCGTAGCGCAAGAAATACAGTGTCCTTGTTTGCTCCTGCCTCCTGCCCCCTACCTTAACTCACCAACTGCGCGGCGGAATTGAAAAATTGACGACACAACCCCTTCGTAACTAAAAGTGTTGTCAACAAGTTAGCGAAAGCAACCATGAAGATAATCAAAATTTCATAAGATACAGCATCCAGAGGTTTAACACCTGCTAGCAATTGTCCAGTAGTAATTCCTGGTATTGCCACCATACCGATGAGAATCATTTGATTGAGAGTGGGAATCAATCCGGCTTTGATGGCGTCTTTGCGATACTGGCTAACTGCTTGCTCTGGAGTTGCACCTAAGCTCAAATGAGTTTCTATTTCGAGATGACTGGAATTAATGGTGCTGACAAGACGATCGCCTGCGATCGCAGCTGCATTGGTAGCATTACCTAAAACTATCCCTGCTAAAGGAATTATATACTGTGGTTCATACCATCTCTCTGGTTGAACGATCAAGAAGTTGGTGTAAAGCACTGTCAGGGCGGTACTAATTAAAATTGCACCCCACACCAAAGGCAACAGATGAGGAATTTTTTGGCTGATGCGATTTCGTGCGACAATCGCCGTAATTGTCAGCATTATTACTAATAGCGCCAAAACTGCCCAAGCATTGTCTAAAGCCAAGATGAAATCTAAAATGTATCCCAATACAAGAAGTTGTAAGATGGTTCTCCCAGTAGCAAGGGCTAAGTTTAACTCTAGTCCTAATTTTTCCCAGGCAGATAAACCAATGGCGATCGCCATCAATCCCACAGCAATAGCTAAATCCACAAAATCCAGCTTGATCAATTCCTGCATGGGTTCTCTATCTCCTAGTATTTTCTTCTCAAAGCAGCCCACACAAGAGGAACTTTGATCCGATGTGTTGGATCTTGAGTAAAAGGGACTGGGTACTGGGGATTAGGGACTGGGGATTTGGTTTTCAAACTAAAAATTATGGAATTTGCTCTCACCTCTCCCAAATTTTTGAATGTTTTCCCAGTCCCCAGTACCCAGTACCCAGTCCCAGAGCGGCGTTCCTCCCCCACCAACGAGTACGTGTGCTGGGGGACTCTTCGCCGCAATCCTTTGATATATATCACTTTCATCAATTCAAAATTCCAAATGGTACGACCTTAACAAGGCAAACACCTAGTATGCCTACTATCTGTAAATTAAATGTGCGGCAGTTTACCGCGCCACAATTTAAGTAAAAACCCTAATAGATGCGTATCTTGGGCGATAGTCTTTTAGTAGCTCCTATTTGATTAACAATTCAATCAGCAAAAATTGACTGTCGAAGTGCATCCTTTGTATCTTCCGATAAAATGAGAACTCATGATCCAAAGTGTAAATCCCATCCCTGCCTTTGATATCAAGCAGCAATACACCACCATCGAAGCAGAAGTAAGTGCAGCCGTCTTAGAGGTTTTAGCTTCTGGCCGCTATATTGGCGGCCCCTTAGTCGAAGGCTTTGAAAAACAGTTTGCCGCTTATAATACTGTTACAGAATGTGTGGCTTGTAATTCTGGTACTGATGCGCTCTACTTAGCGTTACGAGTCTTGGACATTGGTGCAGGCGATGAAGTGATTACAACGCCTTTCACCTTTATTGCTACATCAGAAGTGATTAGCGCCGTTGGTGCAAAGCCTGTTTTCGTTGATATTGACGCTACTACGTTTAATTTAGATGTGGAGCAATTAGCCGCGGCTATTACACCCAAAACCAAAGCGATTATCCCGGTTCACCTATTTGGACAACCTGTGGATATGACATCATTAATGGCGATCGCTCAATCTCACAATTTGGCAATAATTGAAGATTGCGCTCAGTCTACAGGGGCTATGTGGGCTGATCAGAAAGTAGGAAGTATTGGACATATTGGTTGCTTTAGTTTCTACCCTACCAAAAATCTTGGTGGTTGTGGTGATGGCGGAGCAATAACGACTAATGATCCAGCGATCGCTACCAAACTCCGAATATTACGAGATCATGGTAGTAAAGTTCGATATTTACATGAGGAAATCGGTGTAAATAGCCGCTTGGATGCTCTCCAAGCAGCGATCTTGCAGATTAAGCTGCGTTATTTAGATATTTGGAATGATCGCCGACGAGATATCGCCAACTATTATTATCAGTTCCTCAGTCAAATTCCAGGGATAGTCCCGCCCCAAGAATTACCTGAAGGTGTTGGGGTATGGAACCAATACACTATTCGCATATCAGGCGAAGGGCGTAATGGTTCTAGCGCCAAATATCGAGATTGGGTGCGTAGTCAATTGCAAGAACAGGGCGTAAGTTCAATGATTTACTACCCCCATCCTTTACATTTGCAGCCAGTTTATCAAAATTTGGGCTATGAAATTGGGGACTTACCAATAGCAGAGCAAGCTTGCCATGAGGTTATATCTCTACCTATGTTCCCAGAACTGACACAACAGCAGCAAGATCAGGTGATTTATGCCTTGAAAGAAGTTATGAGTTAGAAGTTAGGAGTTAGAAGTTAGAAGTTAGAAGTTAGGAGTTAAAAGTTAAAAGTTTTGAATAAATAAGTTTCTTCAACTCATCACTCTTAACTCATAACTCATCACTCCTAACTCTTAACTCTTAACTCCTTACTACATTTGCAGTCGCTAAGGCTTCTACTAAGCCACGCACAGCAGCAATCATTGCGATTTCGCTATTGAGTTGGTTGATGGCGGAACCAACACCAACACCCGCAGCACCAGATGCGATCGCTAATGGTGCAGTGACGCTAGAAATACCTGAAGCACACAATACTGGTACTGACACCACACGGGAAATCTCAAAAGCTGCTGCCAACGTCGGGGCAGCTTTTTCAATTAATCCTAAAGTTCCGGGGTGAACTGGGTTACTGCTAGTACCGCCTTCGGTTTGAATTATGTCTGCTCCAGCTTTCACCAATTCTTCTGCTAACTGTACCTGTTGATCTAGTTCCAGAATGTGGGGAACGGTGACAGATAGAGTGATTTCTGGGAAGAGAGCGCGGGTTTGCTTAGTTAGCGCTAGTACTTCCAGAGCCTCAAAGCGGCGTCCTTGAGCATAGAAAGAATCGAAATTACCGATTTCAATTAAATCAGCACCAGCTGCTACAGCTTGCACAAATTTTTCTGGTTCTACTGCCGATACACAAATTGGTAAACTTGTCAAACTTTTAGCTAACTGAACTAAGGCTGGATCGGCGGCAATATCGACGAAAGTAGCACCGCCTAATTCAGCAGCTTTGACAGTAGCAGCAACGCTAGCAGCGTCGAAATTATTCAAACCGCTGATCACTTTTAGAACGCGGCGGTTAGTAAATGCACGTTTGAGTGTGGAATGCATCGTCATAGTTTGGCTTTTGAAGCTACGAAAATTAGGTATATTCTACCGTCCCTCAGTTGATGAGAGACTAAATCACTATGGTAGTTGCCAAATATTGATAATTTTATCGAGTCAGGTAGGAGGCAGAGGGCAGTATTGCTGGAGGAAAACCCGATGCCCGCAGACTCGCTAACTCACATCTTGCACCTAGCCCTAGCGATTAGAAATCGCGGCTATACAAACAAACGCGAACAGCGTCTCGCAGAGAAATCCGCCTGGTATTGTGAAGACTAACGCAAAATCAAGGTTTTTCAACCTGCGGAGGCAGGTTTTGTCTGTGTAGCCGCGACTTCTAGTCGCCTGGTGCAAAATATAAGCTAAGGCGATGTCTGACAGGAGTACTCATTTAGCTGTAAATTATTCACCCCTGCTATGAAATTTATTTTATTTAATAAAACTTAAAAGAGGTTTATTATCCTCTAAAATCTTTTGCAGAGATTTAGGTAAGATATATGGCTGATATTGTTGATATTGCAGTTACGGCTGAGTCTTTTAAAACACTGGTGGCGGCTGTGCAAGCTGCTGGTTTAGTAGAAACATTAAAAAGTCCTGGCCCGTTCACTGTCTTTGCACCAAATGACGATGCTTTTGCCAAGTTACCAGCGGGAACTATCCAAACTCTGTTACAGAATATTCCCCAGCTAACGCGGATTTTAAAGTATCATGTCGTTCCAGGAAAGCTGCTAAAGGCTGATTTAGCACAACTCGGCACGGTTAACTCTGTGGAAGGTTCACCCATTAAAATTGATTCTTCCGATGGTTTTGAAGTTAAAAATGCCACAGTTTTAGCAGCAGATATCGAAGCTGATAATGGTGTAGTACACGTTATCGATACGGTAATTTTACCGGGTTAATTCAGCGAGGGTGGAAAATACCCACCCTAGCTATCTAAAATCTTTATAATTACCTAACTATTGAGTAGTATCAAAACGTAACTCAATAGTTTAATTTATGTTATATTTGCAATGTGATTACTCACTTATCTGTTAATTTAGATTTCGTTTTTTTAAACTAAATTAAATTCTTAAAAAGCTAACATCTATCCCAAGAAACAAAATTAATGCTCGATCTTAACACCTTAGCTGAATTCTCTCGTGGCAACTGCATAGGTATCTGTGCATTTCTTGTACCAGCGAACTTGCTGATCACAATTTTAACGATGAGCCTAGTAGCGTTACGTCGCCCATTATCTCAAGTGTGGCAATCTGCTGGAATTGCAAGCTTTTTCGCTTCTGTAATGATACTGCACGTATATACCTGGTTCATGATTGGCGTGGTGATGGCTCCTACTTATATCTTGATGTCGCTAGCAATCACCTGTTTATTAACTAATTTGGCAGCAATTCTTTTTCAAAGACGCTACAGCAACAGCCCTAGTCTTTTCAACTGAAGTCTACGGATCGTCTATGGTTGACATACTCACCGAGAAAGAAGGGTCGGTGATTCTGGAGTAAGTAATAAGTAATGAGTAAATACCCATTTTTCATCCACTCATTACTCATTACTCATTACTCGTTACTCATTACTCATTTAAAGTCCTGTCACCGATGATAAAAAGCCGTCCTCAAAGGACGGGGCTTCAGTCCCAATTTATTGGTGATATTTTATACCTCTTCACTCGTGTTCAAGAATGGCATATAGCCAAGAGTCTCGCCATTTTCCCTTAATCCAATGGTATTCTCGCAAATATCCTTCTTGTTGCATTCCGATTTTTTGCATAACTATTGCTGAAGCCGTGTTTTCTGGGTGACAAGTTGCAAATATGCGATGTAAGTCTAACTCCTGAAAACCGAAGGATACAATTGCTTTTACAGTTTCAGTTGCATATCCTTGCCATCAAAATTACTTAGTGAAAGAGTATCAAATAGAGCCTGTTTTGTTGGCAGTATCCTGAACGGATATGCGACAGATGCCAATTAAGTGCTTTTGGGCTTTCAAAGTCACTGCCAAGGCAAAATGCTGACGGGGTTTTTCCCCTTGCAATGAAATATCTCTTTACAAAAAATTTTTGGTATCTTCTTCGCTATTCGAGATATATAGTCTTTTATCTATGAAAGCAATTTAATATTTATTTAATATTAGGGCTGGTGAATTAACAATATTGGCATATAAAGCTGTAAGCTATTGTTTATCGCATAAAATTTGAGTATAAATAAAACTTACAATTTAGGTAAGTTTTCCCAGTTCACATTTTGGAACCGTTTTTGACTTAAGCCTTATCTAGTGGGAATTCGTATTCAGCGACTCGTCATTTAGAAAGGCACTATAGCTCCTTTGCAAAGAATTAAAGTTTTTTGCCTAATTTTTCATGTTCATAAAACATGAAACTTACTCAAAGTAGCTGGCAATTTTTACAACCCAAATTTATTTTGCTGTTTTTGTAACCAATACCCCAGTATGTCATTGACTAATACGATCCATTTTAGAAACTTACGAGGCGATTTATTTGGTGGTGTAACTGCTGCGATCGTTTCGTTGCCTCTAGCGCTGGCATTCGGTGTTGCCTCTGGTGCTGGGCCTGTAGCTGGTCTTTATGGTGCAGTTTGCGTTGGCTTTTTCGCAGCCTTATTTGGTGGGACACCAACCCTAATTTCTGAGCCAACCGGGCCAATGACCGTAGTCATGACTGCAATTGTCGGTTCCATGACCGCAGCTAACCCTGAAAACGGCTTGGCAATGGCATTTACCGTAGTCATGCTAGCGGGAATATTCCAAATCTTTTTTGGGATATTTAAGTTGGGTAAATACATTACCCTAATGCCTTACAGCGTCATTTCTGGCTTTATGTCTGGGATTGGGGTGATTCTGATTATTTTGCAAATTGCTCCTTTTGTCGGACAGCCAAATCCTAAAGGTGGCGTACTGGGGATGGTGCAAAATTTGCCTCAGTTATTAACTCAGATTAATCCTGCCGAAACAGCTTTAGGTTTGCTGACACTGGCAATTATTTTCTTTATGCCACGCAAACTCAAGCGCATTGTTCCACCGCAACTTGTGGCATTAATTGTCGGAACTATAGTTTCTTTAACCATTTTTGGCGGTACGGATATCAGACGAATTGGTGAAATTCCAATTGGACTACCAACATTGCAAATACCTACCTTTACTGCATCTCAAATCACAGTCATGATTGTGGATGGGGCGATGCTGGGGATGTTGGGTTGTATTGATACTTTATTAACGGCAGTAATTGCAGATAGTTTGACTCGTACCGAACACAAATCTGACAAAGAATTGATTGGTCAAGGTATCGGTAACTTAGTATCTGGTTTGTGTGGTGGATTACCTGGTGCTGGCGCCACGATGGGAACAGTAGTTAATATCCAAACTGGTGCTAGTACGGCTGTATCTGGTTTAACTCGTGCGTTAATTTTGTTAATTGTAGTTTTGTGGGCTGCGGGTGTAACTCAACCTATCCCAATGGCGGTATTGGCTGGTATTGCTCTGAAAGTGGGGATTGATATTCTTGACTGGAGCTTCTTGAAACGCGCTCATAAGGTGTCGCTGAAAGGCACACTCATCATGTACGGTGTATTATTCTTAACCGTATTTGTTGACTTGATTGTTGCTGTCGGCGTGGGAGTGTTTATTGCTAATATCTTAACTATCAATCGCCTGTCGGAATTACAAGCTCAGGAAGTGAAGACAATTAGCGATACTGATGATGCAATTGTCTTGAATAACGAAGAGAAAAAATTGCTTGATCTAGCTAATGGACGTGTCTTGCTATTTTACCTGAGCGGGCCGATGATCTTTGGGGTATCGAAAGCGATCGCTCGTGAACATTCAGCAATGGCTGACTCTGATGTGTTGATTATGGACTTGACCGATGTCCCAATGTTGGGTGTGACTGCTTCTTTGGCAATTGAAAATGCCATCAAGGATGCTAGTGAGCAAGGTCGTCATGTGTTAATTGTTGGTGCAACTAGCAAAGTCAAAAAGCGCTTAGAAAAGTTTGACATTTCGAGGTTTGTACCAGATCATTACATGTTTGTAGACCGTGTAGATGCACTTAAACAAGCTGTTGCTTTAGTTAATCCTCATGCAAGTTCTGCTAATACTCCTGGGGTTAGCATCTAGACTGACACCTATTAATAATTCGTAATTCGTAATTCGTAATTAAGGATGCAATTACGAATTACGAGATATAGCGGTTCTCTGTTGCATAGAATATAGACCCAATCCCCAGCCCCTTCCCTTCAAGGGAATGGAAGTGAGGTCAAAGTGTATTGCACCCGAATGAGAAGCGCTATAGAAATTACATTTTTTAAGTTGGCTCCAAAATGAATCAGAAACACAAGCAAAAACATGATTTTTTCAGAACCAATACTTAATTCGTTTACGCGGTTAAATTTTCTCACCGGAGGTTTGCAGTCTCCTTTACTAGCAACAACCAATGAGGCAGAATATGCCCCTATTGTCCTGACTGGAGTATTGCTAACTTTAGTAGTCATTTATCTGGCTAGTAAAATTGGTGGCGAATTATTTAGAATGATTGACTTGCCTCCTGTCTTAGGAGAATTAGTTGGCGGCGTGCTTGTGGGTGCTTCTGCTCTGCATTTGGTGGTGTTTCCCGACAGTGGAGCGGCTGGTAGCGACTCCATTATCATGACTATCCTGCAATTCATTAATAACCTCAGTCCTGATGCAGTCACATCAATTTTTCAAAGCCAGAGTGAAGTTGTTTCTGTGCTTGCCGAACTAGGTGTGATCATTCTGTTATTTGAAATTGGTCTAGAATCAGACTTAAAAGAATTACAGAAGGTCGGTTATCAAGCAACAGTTGTTGCTTGTGTTGGGGTAGCTGTTCCTTTCGCGGCTGGAACAGCGGGGCTGATTTTATTGTTTCATGCGCCAGTAATTCCAGCAATTTTTGCAGGTGCAGCGCTTACAGCTACTAGTATTGGCATTACCTCAAAAGTTTTGTCAGAAATTGGGCAGTTAAAATCTCGTGAAGGACAGATTATTGTCGGTGCAGCTGTCATTGATGACATTTTAGGCATCATTGTATTGGCAGTGGTTGCGAGTCTTGCTAAAACTGGTGAGGTTGATATTTTCAACGTCATTTATCTAATTGTCAGTGCTACAGTCTTTCTCATTGGCTCGATTTTATTAGGGAAATATTTCAATCAAAGTTTTGTTGCGATCGCTGATAAATTGCAAACGCGAGGCAACTTAATTATCCCAGCATTTATCTTTGCCTTTTTCATGGCTTTTCTGGGTAGTGCCATTCATTTAGAAGCTATCTTAGGTGCATTTGCGGCTGGCTTAGTTTTGGATGAAACGGATAAACGCAAAGAGCTAGATGAGCAGGTTAAACCGGTTGCTGATATCTTAGTACCAGTTTTCTTTGTGACGGTTGGCGCGAAAGTTGATTTAGGAGTTCTTAATCCTTTAGTTCCAGAAAATCGAGAAGGATTAATTATTTCTATCTTTTTAATTGCGATCGCAATTATCGGTAAAGTTGTCACAGGTTGGGCGGTTTTTGGTCAACCTGGAATTAATCGGTTAGCGGTTGGTGTGGGGATGATTCCCCGTGGCGAAGTTGGGTTAGTGTTTGCCGCCATTGGTGCAGCTAGTGGTACCCTTGATAAACCATTGCAAGCTGCGATCGTTATTATGGTGATTTTGACGACCTTCTTAGCACCGCCTTTATTGCGGTTTGCATTCAAACAATCACCAGAAGAAAAAGAAGCTTTAGAGAAAGCCAATGTAATAGGCTAGCGCCGCAAATTAAGAAGCAGGGGGAAGGGGGCAGGGAGGAGGGAGCAGGGGGAAATAACTAACTCCTTCTCTACTACTGGTTCTCGTACCCCTGCGGGTAAGCAAGCTACAGGTGAAGTGGTTACTGAACGTATCCGAAATGTCGAATCCTAATTCTGTTCTATCCCCCCTGCCCCTTTTCCTCTTTTTCAATCCTTATCCAACAGGCAATTTCCGTGTTAGAAGCGTGCATATTCGCAACAATATTTTGCGGATTTTTCGGCATCATCCTTAAAAAGAACCTCGTTATGAAGATCATCTCTATGGATGTCATGAGTACCGGGGTTATCGCCTGTTACGTGCTAATTGCATCACGAAATGGCTTATTCACACCAATTATTTCCAACGTCAAAAATATCAGATACGCCGACCCGGTTCCCCAGGCGGTTATATTGACGGCGATTGTGATCGGATTTTCGATTCAGGCGTTAATGCTCGTCGGCGTTATGAAGTTGGCACGAGATAATCCGACTTTGGAAAGCAACGAAATCGAGAAGAATAATACGCCATGAATAGCATTACGATCGCATGGATTGCACTACCGTTTTTTTTGGGCTTTGTCATTTATCTGCTCCCAAAAGTTGACAAATATCTTGCTCTGTGCGTTGCTTTTGCTTCCGCAGGATATGCATTGCAGCTATTTGTCACTCAGTCGCCACTAACACTACAGTTAATAGATAATTTTGGCGTTATTTTAACAGTCGATCAATTAAGCGGCTACTTTATATTAACTAATGCGTTGGTGACGGCAGCAGTTATCCTCTACTGTTGGCACAGCGATAAGACAGCTTTTTTTTACGCACAACTGATCATTTTGCACGGCAGTGTCAATGCCGCGTTTGCTTGTGCGGATTTGATCAGCTTATACGTGGCGTTAGAGGTGAGTGGTATTGCTGCGTTTCTGTTGATTGCCTATCCCCGAACTGATCGGTCAATTTGGGTTGGCTTACGTTATCTGTTTATCAGCAACGTGGCAATGCTTTTTTATCTGGTTGGCGCGGTGTTGGCATATCAGGCGCATCATTCCTTTAGTTTTGAAGGCTTGCGCGTAGCACCTCCAGAAGCCCTTGCCCTAATTTTTTTGGGACTCTTGACAAAAGGAGGAATTTTTGTATCAGGATTATGGTTGCCGTTGACTCACTCGGAATCGGAAACGCCAGTGTCGGCAATGCTGTCGGGAGTTGTGGTAAAAGCTGGTGTCTATCCATTAGTGCGGTGTGCGCTAATGGTGGCAGAGGTTGATCCGATAGTAAGAACCTTTGGAGTTGGGACGGCGCTTTTGGGAGTTTTCTATGCAGTCTTTGAAAAAGATACCAAGCGGATGCTAGCGTTTCACACGGTTTCGCAGTTGGGCTTTATCCTCGCTGCGCCGTCCGTGGGTGGTTTTTATGCGCTGACGCACGGACTGGTTAAATCGGCACTTTTTCTAATTGCCGGGGCTTTACCGAGTCGCAATTTCAAGGAACTGCAACATCAAGCGATCGCTACCCCAATCTGGATCGCCTTAGTTATAGCCAGCTTCTCGATCTCTGGTTTCCCCTTGTTGTCCGGCTTTGGGGCGAAGGTGTTGACGACAAAGAATTTGCTGCCTTGGCAAGCGATCGCTATGAATATTGCAGCTCTCGGAACAGCAATATCTTTTGCCAAATTCATATTTCTGCCGCGTGGGGGAAAAGCGGAGGTAAAGCCTGGTTTTTGGGCAGCCATGATTCTATTGCTCGGTGGGCTGTTCCTAGCTAATATTGCGTATTACGAGGCGTACACCGTTGAGAATATCATTAAACCCCTCGCAACCATCGGCATTGGATGGTTGGCGTATTTACTAATTTTTAAACACTCAGCACTCAAGCTACCGCGTGTCCTTGAACAATTTGACCATTTGATCGGTGTTATGAGTCTGATTTTAATCCTATTGTTCTGGAAGGGATTTGCATGGTTGGGTATTTAAATCTAATATTGCGACTGACTATTTGGTTTTTGCTCACTGCCGATTTCAGTGTGGCAAATATCATCATTGGCATCAGCATCGCACTTCTATTACCGGGTGGTAAAACAGCAAGGGAATCATTAAAAGATTGGCTGCGTGTGCTGGGTGAAATTATGGTGGCGATTCCGCAAGCGTATATTGAAGCATTTCAACTCATCCTCCGCCCGCATAAATACGAAGATATAACGATGGAACGAGCCAAACCAGGACGTACACCAGGGCTTGTATTCCTAGATATCTTCCTAATTACCTTTACGCCAAAGACCATTGTTTTGAAATACCACGAAGCAGGCTGGTACGAAGTACATTGGGTGCGACGGAGGAGAAAAGTATGATCCTGAATCTAGTATTGATTGCCATGATTCTGGCAATGCTCATCCCCATGTATGAGGCATGGCAAGATGATGATATTTGGCAAAAAATGCTCGCATTTGCCAGTTTTGCCACCAAAAGTTCAATCATGATCCTGGTGGTATCCGTCTTCCGTGATGATTGGATGATTGGTGTTGTCGGGGTCATCATCCTAAGTGTGGGAAATGCTGGCTTAATGTTGCTGGCTCATGTAATCAAACGAATGAATGAAGTATGATTGACTTTTTGGGTTATATATGCATAGGGTTAGGACTTTTCTTCTGGTTTTGGGGAACCTTTCCTCTGCTGGGCAAGCGATCGCTATTATTCAAACTCCATAGTCTTTCGGTTGCAGACACCCTTGGCTCGATGAGTATCATTATCGGGCTGCTCTTAAAGATACCCAGCGAATGGCCGCTACTCATCCTCGCTCTCATCTCCTTGGCCATCTGGAATACAGTGCTGGGGTATGTATTGGCTTACTGTTCTAGTAGCGAGGGTAACTATGAATGATAGCTATCTCTATATCATCATCGCCCTACTGCCGTTGGCTGCGTGTATGGTGGTATTTCAGGTCAATCCCTATCATGCGCTGGTAATTCGCGGCATATTGGGAGCGGTGGCGGCAATGGTATATGCGGTTTTAGGAGCGCCAGATGTTGCTTTAACCGAAGCATTGGTGGGTACTATGCTGGCAATTACCCTTTACGCGGTGGCAGTGCGTTCATCCCTGGTAATGCGTCTTGGCTTAGTCAAAGACGAAGCAGATGAGGAACAGCATTTTGGGCAACTGATGGATGACTTACGCACAATTTTTCGCAAACGCCAGATGCGTCTAGAACTGGTTCCCTACCCAAATACCCAAGCTTTAGAACGGGCGTTGATGGATAAAGAAGTCCATGCAACTTGTGTCAGACGAGAACAAAACCAGGCAACCAGTGAGGACGAAAAACAATTTTATCACACCGCCATTAGGGTGAAACGCATCTATGAGATTATGCAAACCGAACTTGCATCACCAGCGACAATCCTGAGTTATGTAAGTACACCAGCTGAAGGGGAGAAGCATAAATGAAATGGATCTACATTGCAGCAGGGATAGCGCTCTTTGTAAAAATGCTCGTCTTGCCGAATTCAGCGCCAGTCATACCGGATTTCTCGATCGTTGAATCGGTTGTTAAAGATGGTGGCATACCCAATGCGGTTACAGTGATCATTCTTAGGAATCGGTTGTATGACACTATCTTCGAGGTGGTGGTATTTACGATCGCAATTATGGGAGTTAATTTTCTACTAGCGAATGAACAGCCGTCCTGCGCGATCTATCGTTTTACCGATCAACCATCCATTGTGCTGGCGCGTCTGGGAGCAACTATTGCTGCGATGGTAAGTATTGAACTAGCTATTCGGGGGCATCTCAGCCCTGGCGGTGGTTTTGCGGCTGGAGTCGCAGGTGGAACTGCGATCGGTTTGATTGCGATTACCTCATCACCGGAGTGGATGCAAGAAATCTACCAGCGCTACCACGCCGCTACATGGGAGAAAGTTTCGGTTCTTGTTTTCATTGTACTGGCGGCTATAACTCTGACTGGAGTTGAGTTACCCCACGGAGAAATGGGCGCACTTTTGAGTGGGGGAATTGTCCCCTTGCTGAATATTCTAGTTGCAGTCAAAGTCGCGTTAGGGTCGTGGGCGGTGGTTTTGCTTTTTATTCGTTATCGGGGATTGTTGTGAGAGTTTCTATTGGGGCATTGGGCATTGGGCATTGGGCATTGGGCATTGGTGACTCTTCCCCATACCCCATTTGCCATACCCAAAAACTCCATCCTGCAAGTGGCATGGAGTTTTTCATTTGGGAAATTCTGCACGTAACTGATTAACTACCCGATCTAGTCCTACGGAATGAGCAGCTTTAAACAATAAACGATCGCCTGTTTGCACAAATGTCTTCAACCTAGCGACCAAATCGGCATGAGTTGCAAAGCACTCCGATGGAATACCTTCAGCACTAAGAGCGATCGCTTCGGCATCTTGTCCATCTACCAAAACTAACAAGCCGTCTAAATTCAACTTTCGCACTGTTTCTCCCACTCGCTGGTGCAACTGCTGCGATCGCTCTCCCAATTCTTTCATTGCACCCAATACGGCAATCTTCCGCTTTCCGGGTGTATCTGCCAATAATTGCAACGCTGCAATCATAGCTTCTGGTGCAGCATTATAAGTTTCATCTAAAATTACCACATCATTAGGTAAGGTAAATCGCTGCGATCGGCCTGTGGGCATATCCACTTCCACACCTCCTTTGAGGTTTGACCAATCAATCCCCAAGACTTTTGCCACGGCTAAAGCAGCTAAGAAATTAGTCGCATTGTGACGACCGGGTAAAGGCAGTGGTAGTTGGATTCCTGCAACTTCCACAGTCTCGTTATCAATTAACTTTCCTTGAATATCTCCGCCAGAAAAGCCGTAAGTCAAAACTTCTCCGTGCCAAACTTTCGCCGCCGTGGCCATTAATAAAGGATTGTCGTGGTTGAGAATTGCCACACTATCAGCAGACATTTCAGCTAATAACTCACATTTTGCCTCAGCGATCGCTTCTTCCGAACCCAGTAACTCAATATGCGCCGTCCCGACATTGGTAATCACACCAATTGTTGGACGCGCTATTTGTGTCAGTTCGGCAATTTGTCCTCTACCGCGCATCGCCATTTCAATCACGGCGTAGTCATTTTCTGCGCCAAGTTCTAGGAGAGTTTTCGGGACACCGATTTCGTTGTTGTAATTTCCATAAGTTTTGTGAACTCGTCCCTTCGTTCCTAAAACTGCGGCGATTAATTCTTTGGTTGTAGTTTTACCCACCGAACCCGTTACGCCAATTACAGGAATATTAAAGCGATCGCGCCACCATCTGCCAATTTGTTGATATGCCTTGAGGGTGTCTTTTACCTGTAATACCGGAAATCCCGGATTTTCGTATTCAAAATCTACGATTGCAGCTATTGCACCCTTTGCGATCGCAGTTGGTACAAATTCATGTCCATCAAACTTATCGCCTCGGAAAGCGACAAATACTTCACCCGGCTTGAGGGTACGGCTATCTGTTTGGATACCGCTACTTACTTTTGTTAAAGCAGTTTCAGATAAGTTTAGAGTTTGGGCAAAAATAACTTCAACCAGTTCGGTTAGGGTGGCAGAACAATGCATAATAAGTAATTTTACAATTTAATGTTCAAAATTATAAAATCGGATTATGACACAATACTGCATTGAACAACAAGATTTACAACTTATCGAAAAAGTTAGGAATCTAACCCTAGTCAAAATAACACCAAAAATAGTGCCAAAGAAGTTAAGTTTCTTTGGCACGCTTTATTTATAAGCTATTTATAAGAAGAATTCAGAACTCAGGAGCGGAGCCGGAGACGCTCCGCCTCCGGTCAGAATGGGCTAAACCTTATACCAATCTAATGTGAAGTTGCACATATCTTGATCCCCCTAAATCCGGGTTAAGGAGGATCGAATTCTATGCAGCTTCATAAAGAATTGGTATTAGCTATCCGCTAACAGAATTGAATTGGAGTTCGACTGGGTAATGAATATTGGTTTAAACCCTTGCCCGCAAGTGGCGCGAAAAAATTAAATTAAAATATTCTCGCCTTAAAACTCTATCCCTTTATGGGTGGAGTATCCACCAATTCTGAATTCTGAATTCTGACTCCTGACTCCTGATTTTATATAGTTTAATTAGGCATATATTCTATCGTCCTATCCCCGGTTTTTAATCAAGATTACTTGCACAATTTGTATTGCGATCTCACTAGAAACCCCTAAAGCTTGATATAAATCATTTAAGAAGTTCTTTTCTTCTTCCGCTACGATACCTTCAGCTAAGACTAAATCAGTAGCTACTGCAAAGGCTGCTTCCCGTAAGTCTTGAGATAGAGAATCTTTTGCTGCATTAAATAAAGCATTAAAACCATCTCCCTGAAGAATGCCCAAGATTTTGTCAAACAGCCTGTTCATCATCTCATGGGGATAACTTTTAAAAAGTTTCATCCGTGACAGCACAGAAATGATAGAATTTGCTTGCTCAATAGAAATATAACCGTCTGAAGCTGTTGCCACCAAGATAATAACAGCAAAAGCTTCTGCTGGATTGAGTGCTGCTTGGGTTTGGCTTTCTGTGCCCAACACAGCGTCGAATAGACCCATTGTAGTAGCTCCTTGGTTAGAGTCCCACCAGCGCTACAGTTACCTGTGCATTTGGTAGATTTCCAGGTAAGACTGTAACGCTGTGAGACTTTCATCCCTTAGTGTTCCCAGGATTTATTCGCGGCGAACACTTGCAACCAATGGTTTTTGGCAATAACTACACTGCCATTTGTAAACTTAGCGTTCTCCTGTCTTTTCTATCGTTTCAATTACCGCCAAACCTATACCCGAACCTGCTATCAACAGTACTATTGACATCAAATAGGCGTTGGTCAGCATCCGTAGGGCTTCATCAAAAAAAATGTAGGTGGTCATTGCTTCACCTTTTGAAATTTGTGCTGCTAGTACTTTTTATTTCTCCACACACCGATAGGTGAATTTCGCTAAGAAACTGCTAGCAATTGCATCTTAACAAAACTTTAGCTGTTTAAGAACACTATTTAAACTTTTTATTTCTGAAGATTTGATGAATTTTAAAGAGTGTTAACTCATCCCCCGGCTTGAAGCCGGGGGATTTCGAGTCATTGGTCAGCGGAAGTACTGAGTATTTCTGAAATTTACTCGCTTGCCGAGGCACTCAGCACTGAGTGGGTAAACAGCGTTCAATCGTCGCTACAACTGATTGAGAAAGACTATCAAAGTCATAACCACCTTCTAAGCCAAACAGAATTTTACGAGTTATCCCTAGACAATAATCAGTAAATAATGCGTAATCTTCTGGTTGCAAATTGATACTTGCCAAAGGATCTGCGGCATTGCCATCATAACCAGCACTCACAATCAGTAAATCTGGCTGAAAGTTAGCTAAAAACGGTACGACTTGTGTTTCAAATAATGGCTGATATAGTGCAATATCACTGCCGGGGGGTACTGGTAAATTTAAGACATTTTTATGAAAACCGCGTTCTGCCGCTCTCCCAGTACCGGGATAGCAGGGATACTGATGTAGGGAACAGTAGGCGATACGTGCTTCAGCTTCGACGATCGCTTGAGTACCATTACCGTGATGTACATCCCAATCGAGGATGGCGACGCGGTTGATTCCGGGTTGATCGAGGGCAAATAAAGCTGCGATCGCAGCATTAGAAAATAGACAAAAGCCCATCCCCGCATCACTTTCTGCATGATGTCCTGGGGGACGCGCTAGTACAAAAGCTGGATTAGCTGAACTTAACACAACCTCAACTCCATCCAACCATGCACTGACTGCCAACAATGCCACATCATAACTGCGTGGGGAAACTGGTGTATCTCCATCCAAAGGGCCACCGCCACTAGAAGCGATTTGCCAAAGTTTTTTGATGTAGGCTGGGCTATGTGCTTTAACCAACGATGGCATCAGTGATGATTGTTCTGATGCTGGTGTAGGCGATCGCCAGGAAATTTGATCTGCAAATGTAGCTGCTTTTAGGGCATTTGCGATCGCTATCAAGCGTTCTGGTTTTTCAGGATGGTATTTTCCAGTCTTGTGATCTAAAAATTCGTCGGAATAGATGACTGGGAGCATAGGACGAAATAAGGTTGCAGCAGCGACACTGAATGCTATTGTATCGTCACTGGTACAAACAGTTTTTCTTTGTATAGCCGTAGCCACATAGGTTAGGACATTTTGAAAACCCCAAGGCTAGGAATAGTAATACTTTTACCTCCTGCCTCCTGCCTCCTGCCTCCTGCCTCCTGCCTCCTGCTGTACTACAGTTTTGGTCGTTTACTTTCAAGGATTTCTGTTGCTTTTTGGACAGAAAGCGGTCGATAGAATAGAAAGCCTTGTACCTCCTCGCAATTGATAGATTTTAAGAACTCTAATTCCTCTTCTTTTTCTACCCCTTCAGCTGTCAACTTCAATCCCAAGCTGTGTCCCAAGGTAACTATGGCCTTGATAATATGAGCTACTTTCACATCCTGCGTCAAATATTGAATGAAAGATTTATCTATTTTCAAATTATGGAGTGGTAAAAGTTGTAGGCGCGAGAGCGAGGAATGACCCGTACCAAAGTCATCAATGGAGATATAAACACCCATCTGCTTTAGATTCTCTAACACCGTTCTGGTAAAATCCAAATCCTCAATGGCTGTGGTTTCCATAATTTCTAATTCTAAAAAACGCGCTTCTAGACCCGTTTGTTCTAAAACTGTGGCTATAGTCTCAACCAATTTGGGTTGGCGGAACTGCTTAAGAGAAAGATTGACAGCCATCATTATGGGTGGAAATCCTGCATCTTGCCAGATTTTATTTTGAATACAGGCTGTCCGCAGCACCCATTCGCCAATGGCGACAATTAATCCACTTTCTTCGGCGAGGGGAATGAAGACGCTGGGTGCAACCAATCCCATCTCTGGGTGCTGCCAACGCAACAGAGCCTCCATACCAGTAATTTCATCTGTGGCAATGTTCACACGAGGCTGATAGTACACCGTAAATTCATTGCGTTCTAGGGCATAGCGCAAGCTCTTTTCTAAAGTCAAGAGTTCAGGATTTTTAGCGCTCAGGGAAACACTGTAGAATTGGTAGTTATTTCGCCCTTTATCCTTGGCATAGTACAAAGCAGCATCGGCGTGCTGGATTAGTGTTTCGGCGTCAGGACTGTTTTGATCAAGCAACGCAATACCGAGGCTGGCAGTCACGTAAAGTTCATGCCCTTGCAGATGGAAAGCATCTTCTAAAGCTTGTAAGATTCTGCACGCCACCAGCGTTACCTCTTCAATATCATTAACTCGTGGGAGTAAGATAGTGAACTCATCGCCTCCCCAACGGGCTATGGTGTCTCCGCCTCTAAGTGAGTCTTTTAACCTTTGAGCGACGCTTTGTAACAATTGATCTCCCAGAGTGTGCCCCAGAGTGTCATTAATAACCTTAAAGCGATCCAGGTCGAGAAAGATCACGGCTAAACTTTCACTATTACGAGTGGCGTTGGGCAGAGTTTTACTGAGCAGCTCGCTAAATAGTAGGCGATTGGGCAACCCTGTCAGTACGTCATGGAGGGCTTGATAGCGGATCTTTTCTTCTACTTGCTGACGCTGCCGCGTACTAATGATACTGGCGGCCATAGTCAAAAGGCTAGATTCTTCGTGCCTAGACCAATGACGCTCAAAAGTGCAGTCTGCCAAACCAAGGTATCCCCAAAACTCATTTTCCAAGCGAAGAGGCACTAAAAGAAGGGATTGAATGCCATCTCGAATTAGGAATTCTTGTTCGGCGACAGGAAATTTTTGGGTAATTCCGCTAATTGACTGGCCGGTAGAGAGAACATCGTACCAACGAGCTAATCCAGAAGCTTGATAAGGCAGATTTTGCCAATGGTGATGGGTAGATTCAAAAAAAGAGTGCGTCCATTCAAATCGTAGGCTGACGGCTATTTCCCCTGTAGCAGGATGGAGATGGTTTTGAAAAAGATAAGCACGATCTGCCTTGGCAGCTTCACCCAGTACAGCTAAGGCTCGATCAATACCAGTTTCATAATTCATTTCTCCTAGTAAATAATTGGCAGCTTCCGCAACTGCTTGTAGCAAGCGATCGCGCTGATGAAGTTCGGCTGTGGCTTGCTTTTGCTCTGTAATATCCCGAACAATAAAAGTTCTAATTAGATCACTTTCAGGAAGGTAGAGAACGGATTGTTCAAAAACTTCTGTGCCTACTTCCACTTCCCGCACAAAAGAATTTTGTTCTAGATTGTTAACTCCACTCAGGAGTCCTGTTAAAATCGGGTGTTCTGTCCCAACTTCCCGAAGTTTAGGAAACTTGATACCTGCGGCTGGATTGAGATAAGTAATTCTTCCCTCAAAATCCATCTCAATAATTGGATTGGGGATAAGTTCAGGGAAGGATGCTAGGCGAGCTAAGGCGGATTCACTAGCTGCTTCAAAGCTGGGATCGATCGCTAAGGTTTGAAAAGGATTGGCTTGCTCTGATAGGAAACCAGATAAGTCTTCAACATCACAAGATTCTGAAAATGCTTGTTCTGAGAGGTTAGAAATAGCATAATATTTAGCCTGAGCTTTATTATTGCCAAAGGCAATGACATCTCCGTGCCTGAGATTATGAGAAAAGCATTTAGCACCATTCACAAATAAGCCATTAGTACTTCCTTTACCCTTATAGTTGCCATCAATAATTTGGAAGCCGTATTGGTCTGTCTCTGGAACAGTTACTCGCAATAAAATTGCATGTTGCATTGATACTGACCGGGAAGCCAAGACAATAGTGTTTGCGGGATGCCGCCCCAGAGAATAAGTAGTCTCTCGTAAAGGGACAGTTCGTCGCCCTTCCAGGTCTTGGATGACCAACAAATGGCGTATTTTTTCCCGCTCATTTCCTAGCATGGCTGTTCCTCAAATTCTCATATTTTTATGTTTTAGTCTGAAAAATACTACTCCCAGAAGTTCAGATTTTCAGGCTGCACTTCTGGGAAAATTTTCTCAATCAAAGTTTTCACCATCTGCGATCTCATTGGTATGTGGGTGCATACCAGCTTTTCTCTTCAGAATGGACCACAGTAATAAGCTTTGTTGTTTCGTCTATATCATTTAACCTTGTCTTTCTTAGGATACCCAGAATAAAATCAAACACTTAATAGAACACGTGCTATATTTGCGGATTTTTATTCTGAGTTGTGGGGAAACCTTTATGGGCTAAAGCACGAAATACGCAACTATATTGCTGTTTCTCTGGGGTTTTCAACCTATCCTTAATAACCGGCTACGGTGTACACACAAGTCGAATTACCCCCCTTAATCCCCCTTTCAAGGGTAGGTATTTAAAAATCAGGCAGTAGAGAGGGTGATTTGAGAGACATGGAGTTGTGGAGTCAAGGAAGGCCAAGGTTCAGGGAAAAAGCTACCTTGAGGTAGGGGAAGACGATTAAGAACGGCAGCCTTAATCACTAAAAATCCACGACGGAAACATGAGAGACAACGATGGAAGACACTATTTTTCAAATTGCGTCGTGCAACGTGGGTTTGTGGTAATTCGTCTAAACTACTAATAGGCAAATTGGCATCAATAGCACCTCCAACACTAACCTGCCATAAAGTAGCGATTGCGATCGCTAACCAATGTCTCTCGGCTCGTTTGGTATCTGTCATTTTAGTTTGATGCCAAGCAAAACCACCTCTTTTACCGTCTTTAAATAGACATTCAATCCAAGAGCGCATCGAATACCAACAAGCATCCGCAACTTCGGGTTGTAAATCGGTGAGAATTAACCAAGGTTCGGCATAGCCCTCGTCATGACGGGCTAACAATGTACATTCAATCGGGTTACTTTTGAAACAAGTTACCAATGACTCAAATGACTGACCAACTTCTCGAACAAGAGTATTTAGAGGTAGCCAAGAAACAGTACCTTTAATTTGAAACTGCCCCTGAAGGTTAATCCGCATAAAAGGATGCCAACCACAGTTCAAGATTTGTTGATACAACCACTCAGCATAAAGCCCTCTATCTGTGGTGACAATTACAAACCAATCTGGTGGTACAGTTTTGTCTATATGGCGAAATAATTCTTCCCAGTGAGGTTTCCAACTTCCAGGAATGGTAGCTTCAACTATTTTCCAGGCAATTGGAATTCCACAGCCACGGTAAACAATGCTAATTGCTAATACAGTAAAGCGATCGCTTAAAGTTGAAGCATCTGCTGCCAATGCTAGACGTTTTTCACCTTTAGGCCAAAGACTTAGAATCCAAGATAGTAGTGGACTAAAACAAGATGTCACATCCAATGAAGTTCGACCAGTTTTTGTTTTATCTTCTGCGTCTCGATACCATTCCCGCAGTTGCTGACGTATAGTATTCTCCTTTTTACCCAGTAGTTCTGCTAAAAATACTGAAACCGTTGTCAGTCCACTTGATTGGGTCATTACTATCCCAAAAGTCCACATTGCCAGTACAACAGCTTGAGGTTTTGTGAGATTTGGCATTTTTTCAATTACTTTTCTAGTCCATTCTCTTAATTCCTCGCTTTTTCCTACTTGCATTCACCCTCCTGCACCCGTAGTAATTCTGCTGATAAAAGCTAGATAGTATTTTACCTGCAAAAATACGCCTTTATTAAATACCTACCCTTGAAAGCCTTAATCCCCCCGATGTATTGGCTACGGTGTACACACAAGTCGAATTACCCCCCTTAATCCCCCCTTGGAAAGGGGGGAAAAAGAAATCTAGTTCCCTCCCCTTTGCAAGTTTTCTGAATGTGAGTGCAGTTTTGGAGGAGAGGGGAAAAAGAAATCTAGTTCCCTCCCCTTTGCAAGGGGAGGGTTAGGGTGGGGTAAAACGCTGGTTAATCAGCTATTTAAGACTTGGTTTCGGTGACTTTTAATCTGCAAGCGCTGTGGGATTCTTGCTTTTAGAACTCTCCGGCTAAGGCTGCAACGCATCGTTCGCAAATTAGCGGATGTTCTGCTGATTCTCCCACATGAGTAGAGTAGTTCCAACAGCGATCGCATTTTTGCCCTTCTGCGTTCACTATCCCAATTGTCCAGTCTTCTGTTTGCGCTGTATATTTTAATCCTTGCAACTCTTGAGTAGAATCTAATAATTCCACTTGGGAAGTCAGCAATAAATACCGCAGTTCGTCAATCCCGTTACCTTTAGCAGGGTTAAAGGCTTTGATAGCATCGCCTAACTGTTTGTGAGGTATATGAATTAAAGCTTTCGCTTCCAGAGAAGAACCAATGAGTTTTTCAATCCTGGCTTGTTCTAACACCTTATTAACATCGGTGCGGAGTTGTCGCAGCGTTTCCCAAAATTCTGCTAAATCTGGATTACGCCATTTTTCCTCAACTAGTACCCAACCAGCCTCAAACACTGATTTGTAGGGTGTTTTGTAGGGGAGATATTGCCAGATATCTTCAGCTGTGTGGGATAGTACTGGTGCGATCGCTCGTGCTAAATTTTCTAAAGCAATCTGCAACACCGTTTGACAACTGCGACGGCGGAAAGCATCTTTTGCACTGATGTACAGCCTATCTTTGGCAACATCTAAATAAAAGTTGGATAAATCCACCACGCAGAAATTCTGCACTGTTTGGAAAAAGCGGAAGAATTGGAAACTCTCAAAGGCTTCGGTAACTTCCTCAAACACCTCATTGATGCGGTGCAGCATATAACGGTCAAGTTCTGGCAATTCCTCGAAGGGAACTGCATCTTTTTCTGGGTCAAAATCATCCAAGCTACCCAGCAAAAACCGCGCCGTATTGCGGATTTTGCCTCTGACATCATTCATCTGCTTGATGATGTTTTTGCCAATGCGGACATCGCCGGAATAGTCAACCGATGATACCCACAATCTCAATATATCTGCACCATAGGCCGGTTCTACTTTTTGATTTTTCCCGCCTTCAATGATTGTATTTGGGTCAACCACATTTCCTTCTGACTTACTCATTTTCCGCCCTTGTTCGTCCAAAGCGAAGCCGTGAGTTAGTACAGTTTTGTAAGGTGCAATGTCATTTACCGCTACACTGGTGAGCAAGCTTGACTGGAACCAACCGCGATGTTGGTCGGAACCTTCCAAATATATATCAGCAGGGTAGCGTAACTCTGGACGCTGTTGAGCGACAGCTGCCCAAGATGAGCCAGAATCAAACCATACGTCCATTGTGTCTGTACCTCTGCGGTAAGACTTGCCATTATTACGATAAGATTCTGGTAACAACTCTTCAACTGAAAGTTCCCACCAAGCATCGGAACCTTTTTCAGCGATAATTCCTTGAACGTGGTTGATAGTTTCCTCATTCAGCAGTGGTTCTCCCGTGGCTTCGTCGTAGAAAACGGGAATGGGTACACCCCAACTGCGTTGACGAGAAATACACCAATCGGAACGTTCCGCTACCATTGGCGTGATCCGATTTTCACCTTGGGCTGGAATCCATTTTACAGTTGCGATCGCCTTTAGTGCTTCTTCTCTAAATCCTTCCACGGAAGCAAACCATTGTTCAGTGGCGCGGAAAATCGTCGGTTTCTTCGTCCGCCAATCATAAGGATACTTGTGGGGATATGGTTCTTCCTTCAACAAAGAACCAGCCGCAGCTAGTGCATCAATCACCGCCTGATTCCCATCACCCAGCACATTCAACCCCGCAAATTGTCCCGCTTCTTCGGTAAAATTGCCATTATCATCAACTGGCGCAAGGATGGGCAAACCGTAACGCTGACCAACAATGTAATCTTCTTGACCATGACCGGGTGCGGTATGTACTAACCCAGTACCCGATTCAGTAGTGATATAATCACCGCCGACAACAATCGGACTTTCGCGGTCAAATAGAGGATGACGGTAAGTAGTATGTTCTAAGTCACTCCCTTTGAACGTGGCTTTTACGGTTAACTCAACTCCCAATGTTGAAGATAAACGTTCTACTAAATCAGCAGCAACGATTAGGTATTTGAAATTACACTGCGCTTGTCCCTCTGGATGTGAAACTTCCACCACTGCATAGTTCAAATCTGCATTCACCGCTACAGCCAAATTCCCCGGAATCGTCCAAGGTGTAGTTGTCCAAATAGCCACACCCAAATCTGACTGATATTCTGCCAACAGAGGCTTTACAGCTTCCGCCAAACTTGTGATTGCAAAAGCTGCATAGATACTGCGGGAAACGTGACCTTCAGGATATTCCAACTCAGCTTCAGCCAAAGCGGTTTTAGAACTGGGACTCCAGTGAACCGGCTTCAAACCGCGATAGATGTAGCCTTTTAAGAACATCTGACCAAACACGCCAATTTGAGCCGCTTCATATTCCGGCTTGAGAGTTAGATAAGGATGTTCCCAATCACCCCAAATACCGTAACGTTTAAAATTTTGGCGTTGGTCATCTACCGTCGCTAGACCAAATTCTTTCGCTTTTTGCCGGAGTTGTAAAGGCGTTAAGTTTTGCCGTTCTGCTGACTTCATGTTCTGCAAAACTTTCAACTCAATTGGCAATCCGTGACAATCCCAACCAGGAACGTAGCGAACCTTACGCCCTTTTAGCAGTTGGTAGCGATTAATAATATCTTTGAGAATTTTATTTAAGGCATGACCAATATGGAGTGAGCCATTAGCGTAGGGAGGCCCATCGTGCAGTATAAATAATTCGCCGGGGTTATTTTTGGAGAGGCGATCGTAAATTTTATTTTCTTCCCAAAATTTTTGGATTTCAGGCTCACGCTTGATGGCGTTTGCCCGCATATCAAAATTAGTCTTGGGTAGGTTTACAGTATCTTTGTAACTTCCTGGTTCGGTCACAGTCTCATGCCTAGAATTAGGTGTGCAGGTTTTATCAATTATAGAAGATGGCAGGAAAACCAAAATTCGCTTTTTGAGAGCGAGTTTGATAAACCTCTCCCTACCTTGAATTTTCGATAATAAAGTTGCAAAAATAAAGATAGGACTTTTCCACAAGAGCGTAGGGCGTGTTTTCAAAGTCTTAGATCCCCCCAACCCCCTTAAAAAGGGGGGCAAAGAGTCTCTTAAAGTCCCCCTTTTTAAGGGGGATTTAGGGGGATCTAAATTAAAGGTAGGTTGGGTTGACGTAAGGAAACCCAACTTATATTTAATGCAACAATTTAGTCTTGACACGCTACTAGATTTATGCAAAGAGTGGATTATTGCAGCAAAGAAGTTGTGCCGTTACCGTTAATTGACGCATTCGCAATTGCAGCTTGAGTAGGTTGAGTAGCAAGAACCGCTACAAGTGGAGCAACTTTTGAACTAGATTTTTTATTTCTTTTTCCATTAGAGCCGCCAGCCTTGGAATACTCTATACTGTTTCTGCCGTAGACAGTTGCAACTCCACTTAGCATTCGTTCAGACATTTCCGAGAGGGCTTTATCCATCTGGATTATTGTTTTACGCGATTCTTCAAGATTGGATACAAGCGTGTTATGAGCTTCTAGCGTCGAACGGGTAGTGTTGATGAGGTGGTTGTAGGCTTCGATAGTTAATCCATGTCCTAAATCCAGATTTTCATCAACGGATTTAAGCAAGGCGAGACGAAGTTGGGCTTTGTCAACAGCAGCAGAACCACGAGTTCTTAAAGACATGAGATATCCTTTTTTTAAAGAATTCCTTTTTCAACATAGTGGAGTATCCTTTTGCCTGAGATGGGTAGTTTTGTGGATTTATTTCATTAAAATTTCAACGAAATAATTACGAGTTTATCTGTATTCTTACTCATTTTTATATCGATTTGTTGTTTGAGAATAAGTGCAATCAGCAAATGCGATCGCCATATCAGCAAATGCGATCGCCATATCAACAAATGCGAACTCCGAATCAACAAATGCGAACTCCGAATCAGCAAATGCGAACTCCGAATCAACAAATGCGAACGCCGAATCAGCAAATGCGAACGCAAAATCAACAAATGCGATCGCAAAATCAACAAATGCGATCGCCGAATCAACAAATGCGAATGTCATATCAGCAAATGCGAACTCCGAATCAACAAATGCGATCGCCAAAATAACAACGGTGTATACAAAAGTCGAATTACCCCCCTTAATCCCCCCTTAGAAAGGGGGGAAATAAGAAATCCAGTTCCCTCCCCTTTACAAGGGGAGGGTTAGGGTGGGGTTAAAGCTTGGTTAATCAGCTATTTCAGACTTGTGTATACACCGTAGCTCCGACTCAGAGAGGGACGGTTTTGCCTGCATAGTAAAACCAGGGAAAGGTTTCTAGACGATTAGCAAATCAGAAATTTTGCGTAAATTGAGCTTAAGCAACAGAAAGTAGTATACTTTTGTGGGTTAGCGTCAAGCTATCCAAAAGTTTCGTCTAAAAACCAATAATTTTGGGGTTGCTCTAATGCTAAGTCCTGTAGTTACAGTCAGTATCTTTCAAAAACAACCCGACCCTAAAGGATTTTCAGCAGGTGAAGTCATCTTTGAAGAAGGGCAGCCTGGTAATGAAATGTACGGCATTCTGGAAGGAAAAGTGGATATATTAGTCAATGGCAAGGTTGTAGAAACCATTGATACAGGCGAAGTTTTTGGTGTCGGGGTACTCGTAGGAGTCGAAAATAGAACTTATACAGCTGTTGCCAAGGAGGATACCAAACTGGGTTTCCTTGATGAGAGAAAGTTTCTCTTTGCTGTTCAGGAAACACCAGTGTTTGCCTTAAAGGTGATGAAAAGTCACTCAGAACGTCTGAGTCGCTTGCATCATCTGCTCTAAAGCACCTTAGCCAGCAGAAGTTCCAAAACTAATCAAAATCTTACCTTCTCCCCAGAAGGCCACACACAATATGCTCTCTCTTGGGGAGTCATAAGTCAGAATTCACACAACTCTAAATTCTGGCTTCTGACTCCTGATTTATAGGTGCAGAATTTACCGGAGGTAGTAATGGCACGTAAACGATTAATTATTGAGATGGGGATGGGAATAGATCAACATGGACAAGAACCGACAGTAGCAGCATCTAGGGCGGTACGAAATGCGATCGCTCACAATGCTTTACCTGGTGTTTGGGAAGTTGCTGGCTTAAGTCATCCCAATGAAATGATTATAGAGGTTCAGGTAGCAGTTCCATATCCAGAACAAGTTAGAGAAGAAGAAGTATTAGCTGTATTACCATTTGGTCGGAAAAGTCTTACCGTAGAATCTGGGGGGATGATAGTTCAAGGGCGGGCAATTCCTGAACTCAACGATAAAAATGATGAAATGTTGATTGCGATCGCAGCTGTTACAGTTCTGATCGAAAATGATTAACCGACAAACCCTCAAAACTAGCTTGACAAAATACCAGTACATTGTGCCGGAAGTTTGCTTACTTTAAACAATTTTCTCAAACCCCTTGTGTGGTTAAGTCATGATCAAGTTAGTGGCTCTGCGCTAAAGTAAAAACATTGGGATAAAAATCTCTGGCAGTAAGTTCAACTGAATCACTAATCTTTAGCACTGCGGCGATAATGTCTCAAGAACATAACGAATCACTCCAAATTCAGGAGATCACCAAACTCAAACCGAAACACTTTGCTGATTTAGTCAGATCAGCACAATTGATTTTCGACCCCACAGCCGGAGTTTCGGGAAGACACATCACAGTTGACTGGGAACAATTCGGAATTCCCCGTGATGTGGCAGATAATCTCAAATCACTTGGTCAGCAGTACCAATATGCATCTCCTCACATCCCTGTTGAAGACATTTGGAGTAAATTAACTCCAGAAACTCGTATTTGGTTCGTTGAAAACAAAGATCGGTTATGGCAGCTTGAAGAAGCTTTCCCAGCCCTTGATGAAGATTAAACGGCTGAACCATTGAAAGGAATACAAATGATCTGTAGGGGGACAACGGTTGTTGTGCCCCTCTCCTCTATAGAAAAAATCTTGTATGAAGAGTGCTAAGTTGGTAAATTTAGACTAGTAGTCCACCAAAGCAACTTTGGTGAATCAATGAAGTTCGTAGTCAGGACTTTAGTCCTTGATTTGAACGCTAAAGCGCTCACTACAAACCTAGCAAACTTGACTTGACAGACTCTAATTATCTTGTGCGATCGCATTAGCTTGAGTAGATAAGTTAAATTATTGACGCTCCCCGCATTTCCCTAAAATTGTTAAATACTCAACTATTCCTCTCTCTGTTCTTGCTCCGCAAGAAATCATTCAAGGGATGTCTCGTATTTAACTGCCTTTCATCCCCACACTCCGCTATCGCTACGTATGGGGTCTTCCCGGCAATTTAGGTGACATGACTCCGACCTGAAGGTGCGGAGCTTCTAAGAATCACTTCTTAGACTTCCTAGTTACTCCCTTGCGGGTTTTCGACTTTGACCTAGACTGAGTTTCCCCAATCCCCGGCAAACCGTCTGCATAGGCATTTTGAATTCCGACGTGCCCCGCCGTACTAATCAGTTCTATTCCTCTGTTTCTAATTACTTGCCCACTGGCTACGTCACGATCTGTAATGTAATTGCAACTAAGACAATGATGCACTCTAACACTCAAGTCTTTTTTAACTTCTGCACCACACTCAGGACATTGTTGAGAAGTCCCCCTAGCATTGACTTCACCGAAGAATTTACCACGCTTCCAACAAACATACTTGGTGATGTTTCGGAACTGTCCAAACCCCACGTCAAGCATCTGTTTGCCCAGCATCCCTTTAGCCAAAGTCCGGTAATCCAAGTCTTCCATGAAGACCATATCACCAGCATCACAAAGGGCGTGAGCTTGTTTGAAGTGAAAATCTTTGCGAGTGTTGTCAATCGTGTGATGAAGTCTAGCAATCTTGATGCGTTGTTTCTCGTAATTTTTAGAGCGCTTATTTTTCCTCGAAAGTCTGCGTTGCAGCAATTTCAGCTTGCTTTGCATCACTTTCAGAAACTTGGGCGACTTTACGAGAACGCCGTCACTGGTTGCCAAAAACTTTTCAAGTCCCACATCTACCCCAACGGGATGACCGTGCGGCATCGGGCTGGGGACGCTAACATCACATTGGATATTAATGGAGGCGTACCAAATATCCGCTTTGTTGATTATCCGAACTTGCTTAACCACAAATCCACTTGGGATTGGGCGATGCAAATTAATTGGAATCAACCCCAATTTAGGCAAAGCAATATGTGTACTAGTTACTGGATTCTTTGCAAACTGGGGAAACAACAAAGACTTGAATTGCCCAAACTTTTTAAATCTGGGAAACCCATGCCCAATCTTCTGAAATCCCTCCCAAGCTCGGTGCAACTGCTTGATAGCTTGCTGCAAAACTTGACTTGGTACTTCACCCAATCTCTTGAATGCCTTTTTCGCTTTTGGTAAAGCGTTAAGTTGCTTTACTTCGCTAGGGAAAGAAGCATCCGCAGCCATAATGTATTCATGACTGATAGAGCATCTATCAACCATGCATTTCCGGCTATTACACCAATCCTTAATTTCTCGCAGTCCGTAGTTATAGGCAACACGACAAACATCCATCCAGTCAAAAAGCGATTGTTCCTGAGTTATGTTTGGATAGATTCTGTAGCGGTAATTCATGGTTAGCATTCCAGGACTTTAACACATTTACTGGAAGAGGTAAACCTAGCAAATCAAAGCCGTGCTAGAAGCACGGGGTTTTAAACCCATTTTTCTGATAAAAAAGCTTATATAGATGAATCACAGCCTAAGTGTTGCTCCCAGCCTGGAAGAACACACTCATGAAAATCCTATTGTTACCAAACAACAGCTATTTGCGAAGCAACTAATTGTCCTTGTCTTGGAAATATTTCTGGCATTACCTCTGGGTTTACTCCTCGCCAAGTTTCAAATTGGCAGGATTGCCTGGATCTTTGGTGGGATTGCAGCTGGTACTGTGGTTCTTCAAGGGTGTCGAATTTTTTATCAATATTCTCCCCAACCTAACCGCACTGCGAGAAAAGTGGGAATGGCACTTGTAGGCTTAACTGTCGGCGCTTCCAATACGCACGGTAATCTAGCTAGTGTTGCTTCTGGTATTCCCGTATTTATTTTTCTTACCTTGTTTCTACTGCTGAGTGGCAGCTGTATCGGTTATATTTACTCCCGCGTCAGCAAAACCAACCTCATGACAGCAATGCTGGCTACCGTTCCTGGTGGTGTCGGAATTATGGCAGCGATCGCCGCCGATTACAATAAAAATGTTAGCTTGGTTGCCCTAGTTCAGGCGATTCGCGTCACCTCAGTAGTTGTTCTAATTCCCTTCGTTGCTAGGACATCAGCTGGTAATTACTATCCACAAACACTCCCAATCAACCCTGCTTGGCTTAATTTCGATCCATTTCAACTAGAATTACTCTTGTTAGTACTGGTAATTACTGGATTAGTAGTTTATCCAGCTATATTATTTAAAATTCCCGCAGGCGATTTCTTTGGTGCATTGTTGATTGGTATTGGGTTTAATCCTTTGCTACATTGGCTGCCTTTCGTGGGTGATATTAGCTTTAGTCCGCCACCTTTAGTTAACTTATTGGGTCAAATGCTCCTGGGAATTACTATTGGTGAATATTGGGGAGACAAACCCAACTTTAGAAAGCGGACTGTTGGCTATGCCTTGATCTCTGTAGCCATGACCCTCATCGCCGGAGCGATCGCTGCTATACTTGCGATGCAATTAACCTCTTGGGACTGGTTAACCTGTCTGCTAGTCACAGCCCCAGGAGGATCAGCAGAAATGATCCTGGTTTCCCTGGCGTTGAATCATAATGTTGAAATTGTCACAACTGGTCATTTAGTGCGACTAATTGCGATTAATAGTTCCCTACCACTTTGGGTGTTTTTGTTTCGCCATCTGGATGAGCAACTTTCTGAACCAGTTTAATTGCAGAAGTATGAGGATTTGGCAAAACATTTCTGACAAGTAGAACCAAGATACTATTGATATTTATCGAACAGAATAAAGGCATCAGTCGTCAGAATGGGCTAAACCTTAGCTATCCGCTAACAGCAATGTTTTCTGTATGACTGGCGGTGCTTCGCAGCGTATACCCTTCGGGATGCTTCGCTTAGAGCGAGTATTTTCGAGTCGCGTCTGAATCCCCGACTGATAGCGTTCGCGTTGGCGGAGCCTCTCCGAGAGAAGCGTTAGCGAGTCCGCGTTCGCTTTTAGCGTCTCGTAGAGAGCGTCTTTATTCTGACTCCTGAATTCTGAATTCTGAATTCTGAATTCTTCTTCAAGGTATTCCAACTTCCAGCTTTAGATTTGTCGGCTAGGAAAATTAAAATAGTAATTTCACTGGGGTTAAAAAATATTTGTGTAAGTTACTATACTGCATGATTGTCGAGTGAATGTTGACATCATTTCATTGTCTTAGATGGGGTAGGCACCGATGACATCTGAAAGCGATCGCCAAAAAGAACTTGAACACCGAGAACGTTTACTACGAGAACGAGAAGTTGAATTGCGACTCCGAGAAATGGAAACTAACCTCCATACTACCGATGCAGCTTTTCATCAAACTGTGAAGCATCAGCCAGAAAATTCCCAGAAACCTTGGATGCAAAAAGTGATTCTGGGTGGAAAGCTGTTTGCTCTTGGTGTAGTAACACTAGTTGCAGTCAGAATAGCCGCAGCATTGGCTGGGTTTATTATTGTTGCTGCGCTGGGGTGGATGTCTTACAAATTATTTTTGGAATCTAAAAAAACTAATTCTTAATAATGGTGTAACTATGATGAGTGAGCAGGTAGCAACTGACAGATTTATCCAAGATTTAGAGCGTGTTGCTCAAGTGCGTTCTGAGATTTCTGTATGTTTGAATAAACTGGCTGAAACAATTAGCAAAGCTGAGTTCGCTGGTGATTCTTCATCAGGAAAACTCAGTTTAGATCGAGATATTGAAGATATTACAGTAGCTAGTAAAAACCTCCGCCAAGGTGTATTTCGCCTTTTAGTTTTGGGCGATATGAAACGGGGAAAAAGCACGTTTCTTAATGCCTTAATTGGTGAAAATTTATTACCTAGTGATGTTAACCCTTGTACCGCAGTATTAACAGTTTTACGCTATGGGCCAGAAAAAAAAGTTACTATTCATTTTAATGATGGGAAAAGTCCACAACAACTAGATTTTCAGAATTTTAAATATAAATATACTATTGATCCGGCTGAAGCTAAAAAACTGGAGCAGGAAAAAAAACAAGCATTTCCTGATGTAGATTATGCAGTAGTTGAGTATCCCTTAACGTTACTAGAAAAGGGAATTGAAATTGTCGATAGTCCAGGATTGAACGATACAGAAGCGCGAAATGAATTGTCTTTGGGTTATGTAAATAATTGCCATGCAATTTTGTTTGTGATGAGAGCTTCTCAACCTTGTACCTTGGGTGAACGTCGCTACCTAGAAAACTATATTAAAGGTCGAGGATTGACGGTTTTCTTTTTAGTTAATGCTTGGGATCAGGTGCGGGAATCATTGATTGATCCTGATGATGTCGAAGAATTAAAAGCATCTGAGAATAGATTACGGCAAGTATTTAATGCGAATTTAGCAGAATATTGTACTGTAGAGGGTCAAAATATTTATGACGAACGCGTGTTTGAGCTTTCGTCAATTCAAGCACTCAGACGGCGGTTGAAAAATCCCCAAGCTGATTTAGAGGGGACTGGCTTTCCGAAGTTTATGGAAGCCCTTAATACTTTTCTTACCAGAGAACGTGCGATCGCAGAACTCCGTCAAGTCAGAACCTTAGCAAGACTTGCCTGCAATCATACCCGCGAAGCAGTCGCTAGACGTTTACCATTACTTGATCAAGATGTCAATGAATTGAAAAAACGGATTGATTCAGTAGAACCAGAGTTTAACAAACTCACAGGTATTCGGGATGACTTCCAAAAAGAAATTATTAATACAAGAGATACTCAATCAAGAACGATTTCCGAGTCTTTTCGTAGCTACGTTTTAAACTTAGGTAACACCTTTGAAACCGATTTCTTACGCTATCAGCCGGAATTAAATTTGTTTGATTTTCTCAGTAGTGGTAAACGAGAAGCATTTAATACCGCACTACAAAAAGCCTTTGAGCAATATATCACTGACAAATCTGCTGCTTGGACATTAACTGCTGAAAAAGATATCAATGCAGCTTTTAAAGAACTTTCTCGCAAAGCATCACAATATGGCGCTTCTTACAGTCAAATCACAGACGAAATAACAGAAAAGCTCACCGGACAAAACGTCAAAGTAAATACCACTACTACTGCTGAAGAAGATAACTCTCCCGGTTGGGCAAAATGGGCAATGGGATTGTTATCACTCTCTAAGGGAAATCTTGCTGGTTTTGCAATGGCGGGGGCTGGATTTGATTGGAAAAATATCTTGTTAAACTACTTCACTGTAATTGGTATTGGCGGGATAATTACAGCAGTGACAGGGGTTTTGCTTGGCCCAATCGGGTTTGCGCTGCTAGGTTTAGGGGTAGGATTTTTGCAAGCAGATCAAGCGCGGAAAGAGTTAGTTAAAACAGCAAAAAAAGAATTAGTTAAACACCTACCCCAAGTCGCACATGAGCAATCACAGGTTGTATACAATGCTGTTAAAGAGTGCTTTGACTCTTACGAAAGAGAAGTAAGTAAACGGATTAACGATGATATTGTATCTCGCAAATCTGAATTAGATAATTTAGTCAAACAGAAAGAAACCCGTGAAATAAATCGTGAGACTGAGTTTAAACGTTTAAAAGATTTACAGGAAGATGTAATAGCTCAGTTGCAAAAAATCGAGGCAGCATATAGCAACTTATTAGCTTACTATAGCTAATATATTTCATTACTCTCGTTCCCAGCTTTTAGCTGGGAATGCCTACTGGGAGGTTCCGCCTCCCATAACCATAAGAATATGAGGCGGAGCCTCAATGAATTGCATTCCCAGCTTTTAGCTGGGAACGAGGAATAGGGGAACTATGCAACAACAGTATGAAGGTTATAAGGATTTAGCAGATTCTCTCAAATCTGCATCTACGTTCCTGAATTTAGAACGCAAATCGCAACTACATCAAGATATAATTACCATCTGCAATCATCTGGTTAATCCTAGCTTTCGGATTGCAGTATTTGGCCCTTTTAATCATGGCAAGTCTACCCTATTGAATGCCATGTTGGGGAATCGCACCTTACCAATTGATTTAATTCCTACCACAGGTGCATCGATTACTGTCAAGTATGGCTCTGATGTGCGGACTCGCATCATGTTGGTAGATGGTACAGAAATCTATCGCAGTGGCACAGAAATTTTACAGCAATTTGCAATTCTTGATGGCAATAGGCAGATGCGAAAAGATGTAGCATCTGTGGAAGTTTTTTGCCCAAATCCATTTTTGGAAACAGGAGTAGAATTTCTCGATTTACCGGGAACAAATGATCGAGATGAACAAGATAATTTAGTCAGAGAACAACTTTTAAGTGCAGATTTAGTTATCCAATTACTAGATGCACGCAAATTAATGACTTTAGGTGAGCGAGAAAACTTACGAGATTGGCTATTAGATCGCGGTATTAAAACAGTTATATTTGTTGCAAATTTTCTTAACTTACTCGAACCCGACGAGCAAAAACAAGTTCAAAATCGTCTGCTGTTTGTTGCAGAAAGCTTTCGAGCCGAATTACCTCCAGGTTTTAGTAATTTATATCGCGTTGATGCTTTACCTGCTTTAAGAGCCAGATTAAAAGGCGATGTTGCGGCTGCAAATAGTAGCGGGTTAGCAGCATTTGAAACAGCTTTGCAAAATATTGTCGGGATTTTGCAACCAAATCGTGGTGGTGTGCGTTTACCAAGAGTGGAAGCGATCGCTTCTCAAATTCAACTCTCATTCAAAGCTAAAATTGACCCGATTGCTATTGAAATAAAATCCTTTGATGATAAACAAAATAGCAAAATTGAAATTAAACAAAAAGCAGCTAACTTAATTTATAAAGGTTTTACCGCTAGCATAAGAGAGTTACGCGATTGGCTAGCATTACCAAAATTACTCACAAAATATCAAGCTGATGCGGCAGTTGCATTGGCAGAAAATAACTTTAAAGTTTGGCAAACAAATAATTTTAAAAAAGACCTGAACCAATTGCAATTGGCTGCGGTGAAATGGCTTTATCAAGCTTATGAATTTTTTCAAGAAGAACGGCCGCAAGATTTATTAATTCCCTTTCCTAGCGAACCACAAGTAATACTACCGCCAAAACCAAGCAGTACTGATGATTTAAGTGAACCTGGTTCCATCGCGGTTGGTGGTGGTATTGGTTGGTTGTTAGGCGGCCCGGTGGGTGCTGCTGTCGTCGGGAGTATTTCTTATTTGTTAAACAAGAATATCCAAAAACAAGACGAACAATTAGCAAAGGAATCTTATCATCAAGACGTTGCTAAACTTTGTATAACTGCAATAGAAGATTATTTATTTAACTTCAGCAGTCAAGCGTTATCAATTTTAACTGAATATGAACAGAAAGCCGATAAAGTAATTTGCTTTGAAGTCAGTCAAGAACCACTAGGAATTACTAATAAACGGGAAAAATTGCAGCAGTTACAAAACGGTTTTAATCAGTTATTAAAAGAGTTAGAAAAAGTCAAAATTATCTCAAATCATCAACCTTATAAAGAAATACCCAAATACAGCAACACCAAGAGCAAATATTCGCCACAGCCAAATAGAGTTCAAATTTCCCCTGAAAAACATCCTGACGTTAAGCGACAACAGGAAAATACTACTAAGAATACTAGGACAAGGGTAGAATCTGTTTCTCCACCACCGCCGCCAAAAGCTCCTCCCTCCCCACGGAAAGAAGAGGTGGAGGCAAAATTTCGTGATTGGGAACTAAATGAAGAAATAGCACGAATGAAAGCAGAGATGCAATCGCCTGGTTTTAAAACTAGTAAACAGCAAAATCCAACTCAAAGCAACGAAGCACCCAAACAACCCAAAACACAGACACAAAAAGATAAAATTACTCGCGCTTACAGTATTTTAGGATTGCAAACAAATGCTTCTTTGGCTGAGGTAAAACAGGCTTATCGAACTTTAGTAAAAAAATGGCATCCAGATTTGTTTGTGAATCAGCCGCAACTGCAAAAACAAGCACAAGAGAAAATGCACTTAGTTAATGAAGCTTACACAATTTTGAGTGATAAATAAACAACCAGATCCCCGACTTATCAAAGAAGTCGGGGATATTTAGATTTCATCCTAATTTCATTTCTGGCTGTCAATATAGAATTAGGAAACTATTATATGAGACTTATGCAACTGCTATCTTTGAGGAATGGCTTTTTAGCGTTAACCTTGACTGCGATCGCTTCAAGCGGTGGGTTAATCACAGGCTGTACCAATGCTGCTTCCCAGAACCCAAGCCAAGCGTCAGAAGCATCCACCAGCAATGCTAACAATAAGCAGATGATGAACCACGGTGGCATGAATCACAGCATGGGAATGGATTTAGGCCCAGCCGATGCAAACTTTGATTTACGGTTTATTGACGCGATGACACCGCACCATCAGGGAGCTGTGGAAATGGCTAAAGAAGCGCAGCAGAAATCAAAACGCCCTGAAATTAAAAAACTAGCAGACGATATCATCAAATCGCAAAACCAAGAAATCACTCAGATGAAGCAGTGGCGACAAGCTTGGTATCCCAGCGCCGGAGATAAACCAATGGCTTATAGCAGTCAAATGGGTCATACGATGGAGATGTCGTCTGACCAAATGCAAGCCATGATGATGAGTCAAGACTTAGGTGCAGCTGATGCTGAATTTGATCTACGCTTTATCAATGCGATGATTCCTCATCATGAAGGGGCTGTAACAATGGCAAAAGATGTCTTGAGTAAATCTAAGCGCCCTGAAGTCAAGCAATTAGCCCAAGAAATTATCAAGGCACAAAATACAGAGATTAAGCAAATGCAGCAGTGGCGAAAAACTTGGTATAACAAGTGATCGCATTGCCAAAAATCTTTGTTTGCGACTCAAATAACCATTTATGGTAGGTTCTGGTGCATCATAGTGTTCGCCTGCCAATACGGTTTGGTTAAGGCAAGAGACGCGATAAATCACCGTCTCTACAAGGATCAATCTTTTGTCTTAACCAAACCGTATTGGTTCGTCTGCTGGCAACTGCGATTATTTACGACTTTTCCAGTATCCCTTCGGGTCTACGTTCCTCAACCCAACCTACACATTTCAAGATTTTTGGCGCTAACCCAAGCGTATTGGAATATAGTCTCATTCAATCGTGTAAAGAATTCCATACGGAAACTTGCGTGTCATGCATCGGCGAACATCTTCATCAATCTCAACGTAGCGAGTAGGGGATTCTCTAATCCGATAAATCTCAATACTTAGATAGAAGTTGAACTTTTTTTTAAAGTTTATTATTCCTAACACCGTGTGCAACTTTCTCTCCGACCTAACCGCCAACCCCTTCCCTACTAGCGTTGGTGAGCAGGAATCAAAGCCTCTCAGGAGTGGGGCTATGGTGTACCTGATTATCGGTGAAATCGAAAAAGTAAAATTACTGTCCTACAAAGCTTTCAGCGTAAGATTGAGTGTTGCCAAAAAATGGATAAAGTCGAGCTAAGGATAAGTTGCACATCGCGTATTCCTAATAAAAATCTATCATGGCTTTTGATTATTCTTTAGACTTTAAAATTATTGATTTTCGCCAACATCCTGAACTCTATCGTGTTGGGAAGGGTGAGCAGGGTGTACTTTTGGTTGAACCATACAAATCAGAAATTCTTCCTTACTGGCGATTCAAAACTCCTGAGATTGCTAGAGAGTCGAGTGAAAAAATCTATGAAATGTTTCTTGATTATTTAGATAAAGATGATTTTGTTGGCGCAGATATGGCAAGGAAGTTTATCCAAATGGGGTATACTCGCTCTCGCCGTTATGCTAATCATAAAAGCGGCAGGAAGTATAAACAAAATTCGGAAGATTCAAGTTCCAAAAAAGAAATTCTTCCTTATGAAGTAGACCCAGTGAAAGCGGAATCAGCAGCAATATTTAAAGCTAAGTGGGTAGAAGCAAAGACAAATGAGAAATATCAAGAGCTTTTAGCCAAACATAAACAGATGTATGAGCTACAGTAAGACACTGATTGTGAAAAAGCTTGTTCAGCTAGAATTTTATCGTGATTTACTGACGTATCTTTAAATCCGCTTCCCCTGGGTGCAGGAGTAAGGCGTAAACCTTGCTGTTGTGGAGGTAAATAAACACGTTGGCTGAGGAATTCTTCGAGGGCATTTTCTACGATAGCGTTAACAGGTAAGGAAACTTCTTGATCGCCGATGTAAGCACTGAGAGCATTAGCGATCGCATCTGGCAGTGTGATATTTAGGGATTGCATAAGCTGGTTATATTGTTAGCGATTAATTTTAGAGTAACGCGATCGCTCTTGCGATTTCCCCTTGGTTGGCGAATACCTGTGCCATGTTGTTGAGAGTTGTGGCTTTTCTTGTTAATTCCTCTTCATGACAAGCTTGCCCACAACCGCCAGGAAATCAATTTCCTGGCTCATAGCTAAAGTCCGCTCAAGCGGACTAGAAATTCCCTCCCCTAAATCCTCAGTCCTCTTCAGAGGACTTTTGCTATTAGCCTGGGACTTCGAGTCCCAGGCGTTAGGGTGGGAAGTCGAAGAAATAGCTCTCACAATCTCCTCCGTCACGGGCAAATTAAACACACTCAACCGTGCGAGAAACTTTTGTTCTTCCGGTTCCAAGGCATCCAGCAGAGTTTGTGCCAGTGTAAGTTATCTGTTCGTCGAGGATAATAATTTTGCTCACACAAATCAATCAGCGCTGCCAACTCCGTTTTATCCAGGCGACGTGAGCCATAATCACAGCGCAGTTCAAAAGTTTGCTGTTGACTGAGGGCGAAGGTGAAGTTTAGGGGCATGGCTGACAGCAGTAGTTTCCACAGTAACCTTCACCGTATTATCACCCAATTCCTGAAATTATCGCCGATATTCGTCGCCGCAATCGCCGATAAGCTGGTACAAATCGCGTGATTGGCGAGATACTGCACTGATGCGATCGCGATCGTCTGTATCTAAACTAAAACTAAATACTTTGGCGTTATCTTCTATATGTTCAGAGACACCAAGTCTTGCACCAACTATCACACCGCCCACAGTTGGCTGATCTAAAATGTAACGTACTGCCACGTTGGAAATGCTTACCCCATGTTTATTAGCAATTTCCTTTAAGATAGCTAGCAACTCTTGAAATAATTGCCAACCACCCCAAGCATCGATCATATTTTTATATTTTTTCAAACTAGCAGTGGAGAGATCAAATCCTCGCGGTTCTGGTTTCCCCAAATAGTTTTCTGATAACAAACCGCCGCACACTGTACCGTAAGTAAAAAGCTTTATCCCATGCTGTTGACAAAACTCCACCATATTAACTTCAGGACGGCGGTCAACCAGAGAAAATTGCACTTGGTTAGAAACAATTTTGATACCTGCTTCGGTAATAATCTTCAAGTTTTCCGTATCAAAATTAGTTAAACCTAGATGCTTTATTTTACCCTCAGTCTGAAGTTCCGCCATATATTTGAGGGCATCCAGGTAATTTTTATCCTGATATTCCCACCAATGGAATTGCATCAAATCTAACGATTCCACATTCATTCTTCTCAGGGAGATATCAATATTTTCCTCAACCAGTTTTTTCGTCATTTTGCCTGGACGAGGTACCCATTTCGTAAAGGCTTGTACCTGAGATAAAGCATCTTTACCACGAGTATCAATTAGTTGACAACGAAACTCACCAATAAAGTCTTCTGCGGGGCCATAATGGTCTGCTAAATCCCAAGTGGTAAATCCTGCATCTAAGTATTTGAACATAGTCTCAATGGCAGCATTGGGATTAATCTGTCCATGTGCGCCAGAGACTTGCCACATCCCATTTAATATGCGGCAGATGTTCAAATCAGGAGTAAATTGGAGACGACTAGCTGCGGGTAAGTTCATTTTCAATTTATGAGTGAAAAGTAGGAATGGCAAGACTTAAGAATTACTAATAGATAAATCATAACTGATAATTCCTAGTTCCTAACTTCTAACTCCTAACTCCTAATTTTTTAACGCCAGCCTTTTTCAGCTTGTTCGAGAACGTAAGCAGAAACCTCTTGAATTTGCTGTTCAGTGAGTAGTTCTTTGTAAGCTGACATATTATTTTTACCATTGGTTACTATGGATGAAACAGCCTCTATTGAATCCATACCATACTTTTTCAGGGCTTGCTTTTTGAGATTTTTACCTCGCCGAATTATGTTGCTACCGTTAATATGACAACCAGCACAATGAACACTAAATATTTGTTCACCGTTAACTGTATCTGCTGCACTAACAGGCAAAGTAAAAGTACTGATTGATAACAAAATTGTTACTAATAATAATCTGAGTAACTTTTTCAATTAATTTCTCCTGATTTGGACATACTGGTTGCAAGTATTAAGTGTAAGAACCAATACTACAGAGATTCAAAATCTGTTGTAAATCCGGCAAAATTTGCACAATCTTCTTGAAAGGCTTCTGCATCGCTAACATCCTCAATTTTATAGGACATGATCCGCGTACCATCTGGCATTTTTTTGGAACCAATTAATTCACCTTGATATTTCTCTGCGATCGCTTTAAATTCAACACCATAAATTTTCCAGGCATCGCCCGAACAAGTAATATTTACTCGCCACATATTTTTCTCTCAATTACTACCATTAAATATTCATCATCTCACAAATAGGCAACATCTTACACATCACCTCTTTGGGATTGGAATTTTCTATCTAAAGGCAGTGCCAAGCCTGATCGGGCTACGCCATAATATGGATGTAGGAACACTTCTAGAAACTTTTATCGAAACAGAATTCAGGAGTCAGTAGCCAGAATTCAGAATAAATTTTGTGCGACTGGTGGATTAATCTAGAGGTTTAAGACCCCCACTAAATCCTTGATTTAGTGGTCTTCAATACTCTCGACTCCGCGGTAGCGAGTATTTTCGAGTCGCGTCTTCATTCTGACTCCTGTTAGCGGATAGCTAAGGTTTAGCCCATTCTGACTTCTGAATTCTTCTTCAACCCAATTAGTTAAACTCCAAGAGTTGAAAATGCCTAACAATATCAAACAACAAATTCAAGCAGACCTGCAACAAGCGAAAGAAACTGGACAATTAAGAACTGAGCGGATTCGAGAAATTGTCAAATCCGCAGTTTCTCAAGTATCGTCTGAGTTTAAACAAGGTTCTAGTGAAGTTCGTAGCATTGTTAAAGATGCTGTTTCTGCTGTAATTGAAAACTTCCAAGAAAAAGGTAGCGAACTCAAAGATGAAGTAACAGCTTCCATTGAAGGAGCGCTGGAAGGGATTAATAGCAAAAGACACGAAAGCATTGCTCAAACTCAAACAGATATCAAGCGCCTACAAGCTCAACTGGATGGTGAAGAAGAACAACTCCAGCAAGAGGTTGATGTAATTTTGGCAGAGATTGAAGAGACGGGTAGGGAAAAACCTGCAAGTACCAAAACTGCCATTGATTCTGCTGTCAATGCCATTAAAGATAGTGAAGAAGTCGGATTGTTAAAGAAACGTTACGCGCAACTGCAAGCGCAGCTAGCCATTGTCCGAGCTAATATGGCTGCACGCTACGGCGGACGGAATATGGAGGTTCAAGATTATCTAGACGAGGCTAAACACTGGTATGATAAAGCTCGTCCCCAAGCGGAGTCTGTAGTCGTACAGGTAGGAGAGAAGCGATCGCAGCTAGAAGATAAACTGGGTGAAGCTGGTACATCTCTAGCAAGAAAAGAGCGCCAAATCAAACAGACTTTAAGAGAGTTACTCCTAACTGCCGCTGACTTGTTCAAAGATAAGGAACCTGCTGATAAAGAGCGGGAGACTATTCATAAATAGACTAGATTCCTTTTTGACAAAAATCATGTTTTTGTAGGGGTGTAGGCAATGCCTGCACCCCTACAAATGTATTTATAATATAACTGACTCAATGCCGAAAATCTGGATTACCTTGTTTTTTGCAGGGTTTACTCATAAATAGTATCAACAACACTGGGTTTTGGCTTAAGTTCAATAGCCGTAAATTAAATTCTCCAACTGTCGGGTTAAAAATCGAGCAAATGTCTTATGGATTGGCTAATCTCAATTGATATATTTCACCTTGGGGATTGGATTCTTGCCCAAAGTCCAACTCCTACACCATTACCAACACCTGCCAAAAATGTTAATGATATTGAATTACTCAAAAGCCAGTTGGAATTTCTCAAGGCGACCAATGGTCAATTGAGTGAAAGTTTTAACAAATTTGTGGGTGCGATGCAATTTACTTTAGTAGTATTTGCATTTTTAGGGGGATTTTTAGCCTATGTATTTGGCAAAAACTTAGACGATGCTAAAAAAATTGCTAGCCAGGTAATTCGCCAGGAAATTGATAATAAAGTTGCTGATTTAGTCAAATCAGAAGTCGCAACAGTTACGCGAACTTTGCAGCGTGAAAGGGTGATAGCTTCGACAGTTGTAGATTATTACTTGCCTAGCAATGATCTAGAGACTAATGATTGTAAACTGTTGCAAAAACGAGGCTTTCAAAAAGTTAGGTTTTGGAATCAGAGAAGACAACCTAAAAATCCAATAGGTGATGTTTTTATACTGGATTTAATAAATTCTAATCTGCTTTCAGGACAAGAATTCGCTGGGCTTTCTGATACTGATGCAACTAACAAACGGGAAGAAAAAGTTAAAGAGCAAGTTGATTTAGTACTGAATTGGCTGGAAAAAGCAACCGTTCTCGTAATTTATGTTAAGGGAAGGTATAGAGAAATTGATAATTTAGCAACGCGAGTTGATTACTATTACGTTTCAGCAAATGCACCTGTGAGTTTAATGGGAATTGTTACAGATTCCGCTTACGTTGCTCATGGTGAAAAGAATTAGGTTTGACTCTATTATTACTAATTTTCACACTTTAAAAGTCCCTAAAGTCACAGCGAAACATTTGTTCATTCAACCTCTTAAAGAAATTCAACCTATCGTCTGGAATAACCTTCTGTTGTTGTATGAAGAGTGCTGAGTTCCAAGTGCTGAGTTGAAAGACCACCCACAAGGGGCGGGGCTTTTACCGTAGTGCGAAAGTACTGAGTACTTCTTAAATTTACTCGCTTGCCGAGGCACTCAGCAATGAGTGGGTAAATAATACTCAATTTATTCATGTTGACTTCAATGATGGGAAACGAGTTCTATAGGACTCATATTTGATTTTTGAACAAAACTCAGTACACCTTTATTCCATCTTCCCAGTCCCCAATCCCCAATCCCCAATCCCTAGTCCCTTACCTCTACGAGTGATTCTCCAAATCAAAGACGCTCGTTCGCGTAGCGTGTCGTAGACAAGACTCGCTACCGCTTCGCTATTGGATTGCTATATATGTAGAGATATTGCATACCAAGCCTTTGCTTGAGTTACTCGCCTAAACCCTTCTAGAATGAAAACTATTGTAGGGAATTTTATTAATAAACTTGTTTTTATTGTGGGAGGTATGATGAGCCGTCCAATAATTCTTGGTATTGTCGGCGACAGCGCGGCTGGGAAAACAACACTAACGCGAGGAATCGCTCAGGTACTCGGCCCAGAAAATGTTACGCTCATTTGTACAGATGATTATCATCGTTACGATCGCCAACAACGTGCAGAAATTGGCATCACTGCCCTCCACCCCGACTGCAATCACTTAGATATTATGCAGCAACATCTGTCGTTGCTACGCACGGGACAACCAATTCTCAAGCCAGTTTACAGCCATAAAACCGGCACATTTGAGCCACCGCAGTATATCAAGCCGAATAAATTCGTGATTATTGAGGGATTACTCGGTTATTCTACTCGTGCTGCTCGTGACTCTTACGATGTGAAAGTTTACCTTGCACCCCCAGAAACACTACGCGCTAAGTGGAAAGTTAAGCGAGACACCCAAAAGCGCGGCTACACGGCTGAACAGGTATTAGCGGAACTAGAAAAGCGTGAACCAGACTCATCACAATTTATTCGTCCGCAGCGGCAATGGTCTGATATAGTCATTAGTTTCTATCCACCCACCGGGGAAGATGATGAAACCAATGGTCATTTAAATGTCCGTCTCGTACTTCGTCCGACAATTCCCCACCCAGATTTTACTGAGATTGTCAACTCTGGCTATGGTAATTCTGACTCAGCAATCCGCTTGGGGCTAGACAGGGATATGAGTAAGCCTGTGGATGTCTTAGAAGTTGATGGTCATGCAACCTTAGAACAGGTAAATAAGCTAGAGCATATTATTTGTTCTGATATGCCCCATTTACGAAGTATTTGCGATCGCGAAAGTAATCCAGAACTGGGTAAAATTGCTGGTACAACTGGAGAAACACTCCAAAGTTATCCTCTGGCTTTGACTCAGTTGATCATTACCTACCACATGCTGAAAGCAACGCAAACTTATCAGTAATCAGCGAAGATGGAGGATTAAGGAGTTTGCGATCGCGTGCAATGTTAGGTTGTTGAATTATGCGAACGCACTATTAGTCTGTCAAGTTTTAATTGATGGGTAAGCAAGTTCGTAGTGAGGACTTTAGTCCTTATTTTCTAAGCACTAAAGTGCTTACTACAAAACCTCAAAACTATCTTGACAAAGTAATATAATTATGGTTTTAAACTCAAATGCTCATGATTGTGACTTGACGGGAGCTTGCAGCAATTCAATATCTTTAATCTGAAGAATACCACTACTCTCAAATTGCACACTGATTTGAATCTTGGCAGCATTCGCTTCTTTTTTGAAATAGGCACGCACTTTGTAAGGCTGAAAATTTTCCGTTTGTGAAACTCCTCTACCCCATGAAGTTGTTCTCATTTCGCCCGATTCTCTTGGTCTACCTACACCCAAACTTACTGCAATTGATTCTTCTGTATTCAGCGCTTTCGCATTAAATTGACAAGCAAGAACACATTCTTGGACATCGGGTTCTGCAACTTCAAACAAGATGACTTTTCGCAAAGGATCTGTACTATTAGTTAGAAAGCGCTGAGTATTATCGTCATAAGCTTCAATTTGCCAACTTTCTTCGACAATTGCAATGCCTCCCTTTGTCACCGTGGAATCGGCAGGTGTGAATCGACGAATCAATACAAATGGCTCTGCGGCTTCGGGAATAGCTAGGGGTTTTTCCAGTTCCTTAAGGGCTTCCTGAGCTTTAGAGAGAATAAAATTTGTCAGATTTTTGAATAGCTCGTCAAACATAGCGTACTTTAACTAATTACTCAAATTTCAGGTATTGCTCATGATTGCTACTTTACAGGCGCTTGCAACAATTCAATATCTCTAATCTGAAGAATGCCACTACTCTCAAATTGCACACTGATTTGAACTGTGGCGGCATCTGCTTCTTTTTTAAAATGGGCACGCGCTTCATAAGGCTGCAAATCTTCCGTTAGTAAAACTTCTGTTGGCCATAATCTCGTCATTGTGCCCCATTGTCCCGTTCTCCGCCAACCTAAACTAACTTTAATTGGTTTTTCTGTGTTTAGCGCTTTGGCGTTAAATTGACAAGCAAAAACACACTCTTGCACATCGGGTTCTGCAACTTCAAATAAGATGACATTTCGCAAAGGATCTGTACTATTAGTTAGAAAGCGCTGAGTATTATCGTCATAAGCTTCAATTTGCCAGCTTTCTCCAACAATTGCAATGCATCCCTTTGTCACAGTGGAATCGGCAGGTGTGAATCGACGAATCAGCACAAATGGCTCTGCGGGTTCGGGAACGCCGAAGCGTTTTTGCAGATCGTTACCGACTTCTTGAATTTTAGAGTCAATAAAACCTTTGAGATTGTTGAATAAATCATCGAACATAGCGATCGCCTAAATCATCTTATTTTTAGTATTCCCTTTGAAGGTTGCAAATGAGATTACCCATAGAAACTGACCAAGGTTAAAGATTTTCTCAAATAAAGATGTTTTTGAGAGCAAACAAGGGATAAATAAAGATAGTTACATCTTTAGTGACTATTTTCTTAGTTTCCTATGACCTATTGCCTCAGAATTGCCGACTTACCTACAAATGAGCGTCCGCGTGAACGATTAATGACGCATGGTGCCAAAATTTTAGCCACAGCGGAGTTAATCGCAATTCTTCTAGGCACCGGTCAAGGGCCGGGAAAACTCTCTGCTGTGGGTTTGGGACAATATATTTTGAGCGAATTAGCCAAACACCAACGCGATCCTTTGGTAGTTCTGCGAGAAGTTAGCCCTGCTGAGTTAATGCAAATTTCTGGTGTTGGCCCGGCAAAGGCGACAAGTATCTTAGCAGCAATTGAATTGGGTAAACGTGCTTTTCAATCTCGACCCAATGATGGCACATTAATTGATAGCCCACTTGCTGCTGCTGCTACCCTTAGTCAAGATTTGATGTGGCAAATACAAGAACGTTTTGCAGTGGTGTTATTAGATGTCAAGAATCGCTTATTGGGTACGCAAGTAATTACCATTGGTACCGCAACGGAAACCTTAGCCTCTCCCCGTGATATTTTTCGGGAAGTTATTCGCCAAGGCGCAACGCGGGTAATAGTTGCCCACAACCATCCTTCTGGGAACCTTGAACCCAGCCAGGAAGATATAGAATTGACGCGTCAGTTGTTAGCAGGGGCACAGCTTTTGGGCATTCCGGTACTAGATCATCTGATTTTGGGCAATGGCAATCATCAGAGTTTACGGGAAGTGACAACCCTTTGGGATGAGCATCCGCAGGGGGATTAAAATAATTCGTAATTCGTAATTCGTAATTCGTAATTCGTAATTAAAGACTTGTGAGAATTGCAACACGCAGATCCCGGACTTCTTTAAAAAGTCCGGGATCTTGTTTCTGCGCGTTTGATTTAGGATTGCTATGGTAAAACTTATTTGCTTTCCTGCATATTTCTGACTAGTTTAGTCACTAGCTTTCTGGGAGTAAATCTTACAGATTCAGCAAGGAGCTTATTTTTAATTCCAGGAACTACAACAGTTTTGTTTTCTAATAGACCACGATAGCCGATTTGGGCTACTGTTTCCGCAGTCATAATTTTTTGACCGCTTACTAGCTTTGAGTCTTCCATTGCGGCTCTTTGTTGAAAACCAGATTCGGTAGGCCCTGGACAAAGCGCCGTTACAGAAACACCTGTATCTTCTAACTCATTTGCGATCGCTTCTGTGAACGATAATACATAAGCTTTGCTAGCGTAGTATACTGCCATCAGCGGCCCTGGTTGAAAAGCAGCAGTCGAAGCCACGTTTAATATTTTTCCAGACCCCCGCTTCACCATACCCTTTAGGAATAATTTGGTTAAATGTGTGAGACATAAAACATTAACCTGTAACATTTGCATTTCAGCATTCAGGTCAATTTCGTTAAATAATCCATAGGTAGCAAAACCAGCATTGTTTACCAGCACGTCAACTCTGATAGATGCTTGTTCTAGCTCAGTGAAAATTTCTTCTGGGGCTGATGGATTTGATAAATCCTTGGAAATAACTTTGACAACAATGCCAAATTTATTTTTAAATTCATCGGCGATTTTATTCAGCTTGTCCACGCTTCTAGCTACCAACACCAGATTGTAACCATCTTGAGCAAATAACTTTGCAAATTCATAACCGATGCCGCCAGATGCACCAGTAATAAGAGCCGTTTGTTTGCGATTACTCTGCATAATTTTTTCTTTGTTAACAGCTTAAACAATGAATCATTTAGTTATTAGCTATTATTAACCTAACGCTCTTGAACCTTAATTATTCTCTCTTTACAATACTTAAAAAGCGCTAATTAATTTAAACTAATCACTGACTACACAACAAGCATTCCTCACACTACTACTTACAGCAGATTTAAAATTAGTGAAGTACACAAGCTAAGTCTTAAAGCCAGATATTTTACTTCTGAATTCTAACTCCTGAATTCTGAATTCTGACTCCTGAATTCTGCTGTAATTTATTGCCACCGTGAAATTTCCAAGCGGACTGCCACATTTTGGCCTAATACTCTTTGGCCACGTTCAGGTAAGGGAACGTATGCAACATATACATTTGAACTGGATTCTGAAGTGGGATTTAAGTTCGTTACTGGCTCTTTTTCAACGGAATTCCAACTGTATTTAGCCTCATAAGTACCATCTGTTGCGACAACGTCAGTAATTAGATAGTCAGTCCACAAAGGCACTTGGTCGAGATGACTGTCACGTAACCAATTTGTCTCTTGTTTTGTGAAAGAATGTAGTGCTAAACGCAGGGCATATCTACAGACATTATTATCACTAGCTGAGTTTTTTGGGATTAAAAAGGCTGTAAATAGAGGAACGGGTTTATCTGTTCTGGTTAACTCTTGTGTGATTGGGCAATAATGAGCGATCGCTTGTTCATATATAGGAGTAGGAAGACCACGCAAAGCAACCCTAGTTTCTAGTTGATAAAAATTCTTGTTCTGTTCTTTTAAATCGACATTACTCAGAGACAGTTTCACCTGAATATCACCGAACAAAAAGCGTTGCAGATTTTGATAACCTTCTTCCGAGTTTAATATACCATAACGTCCACCATGAGCGCGATGAATATATGCACGATGAGATCCTGTGATGTAGGCTTTATCAATCTGAACTAAACCATCACTTTTCACCCCGACAGCCTTTCGTGAAAGACCCAAAGCCTCTTCATAATCATGTGCATTAGTGCCGATTAGAGAAAAGACGCGGCTTGGCGAAAATGCATTCTCTATACTTTGTAACTTTTCTAGTTGAAAATTATTAGGTAACTTATCGGTTGGCTTAACATAAGGTGTTAAATACTGGTACATCCGCTGAGGGCCAAAATCATCAGAATTATTCAATTGAAACCTGTCCCTCAGTTCTTCCAGCAAGCCACTTCCGACTTCAAAATAAATGCCACCATGAGGTGTACCGTAGGTAAAGAATTTATCAATGTGAGCGGCAGCTTGCTCACCTTTTTCTGGATAAATCTTTTGAATCAAGCTTCGACAAACAAGGCCTCCCATTGAGTGGGCGACAAGATAAACTTTGTCTGCACCCGTCGTTTTCTTAACGTTTTGGATCAAGTTTCTTAAACCCTTAGCTATCTCCTCCATCTCCTGACGAACTACACTTGAGGAGCCAAAACTAGGTGTAGTTACATCATAAAATCGGTAGATCCAAATAGTTTTATGAAGTTGACCAGACAATCTTTTAATCTGATTGCTCACATTCTGATTGTCAACAATCGGTTGATAACCATGATCAGTCATTAGCCGCAGCAATGGACTCTCAAAAACAAACTTTTGGGGATTTTCTTTCTGGTCTACTCGAATATGTGTTGAACCACTATTGAACCCATAAAATGGATCGTTAACTGTTTGTTCAACATCTTTTTGTGTCCCTGCATATCCACGAACAAAGATTATTGGTAAATACTGCATCTATATCCTCACTAGTTATTGAAGAAGAATTCAGAAGTCAGAATTCAGGAGTCAGGAGTCAGAATCAAGACGCGACGCTGGTTCCTCTCTACCGCTACGCTATCGTGGACTCGCTTGCCGCCAGCGCTATCCGCCACTCACACAGAAAACATTGCTGAATTCTGTTCGATAAATATTTTTGCTCGTTCCCATATTTAACATGGGAACGAGTGCAGCATCCAGACAATTTGTCTTAGAAAGTTTTCACAAACTCAATTAGGGCTTTCTTATCTTCATCTGGCAGATTTGAGCCAAAATAATGACCCTCATCTTCAACGAAGTCGGGAGATTTGTTGGCTCTTAAAAGCACACGTGCTAATTTACCTTTGATTCCACCGCCCGGTTTCAAGTCTTGGAAAAGGCTGCTGAGATTGAGAGATGTAATCGCCTCTCTAATATTGATGCTTGCCAGCAAATTCACAGGTGTACCTTTAGGAATAGGAATCCTAAATCTCGGATTTGGATCTCCTGGAGGAAGCTCTAATTTAGTATCTTGAGATGTCCTGCTGATAATTCCTTCACGCTTTTCAGGCCACAGCAACTTTTCCATAGCATCCGTATAGGCTTCCACACGTCCTTTCACTGAAGGATCTTCGTTGTAAAGTCCTAGTGTGTTGTTGTGCAGAAGTGGTGCTGTTGCCCAAATACTAACTAGCGAAGGTGTGCGGTAATATCCCAAACCGCCATCTGGTATTTTAAATTCAATGGGTTTTTTCTCATCGAAGGGGTTGTACAGCGTCAAATTACCTGGTGACGGTAGTTCTTTGTAGGTTTTAGACGAGAACTGATCCCAAATATGCCCCTTAGTAGCATTTGTCCCTAGCGATCGCGCCGCATTGGTACCAATTAGTGTAACTGGATAACGCTGGTCATCAGACAAGAAGTTGTGGTCGAGAAAATTACTACTGAGTACAGATTCTTCATACCATTTCTGAGCCTGTTCGGAGTCAGCAGCAATTTCAGCAGGTGGCTTTTTGCTGGAATGGCAACCAGCACAAGTACTAGCAAAAACCAGTTTGCCACGTTTGAGAACTTCTTCGTCTTTGGTCAATAACTCTTCACCACCCGGTGCATCTTTCAAGTGCATCGGCTTGATGGTTTTCAAGAATGCTTCGGCATCAGCCATGCGTGCTTCTGTCTGTCTCCAGCCTTCGCACTCCTTCCGCGCCTTTTCGATATCAAAAGGTTTTTGGGGAGTTCTGCCTAATAAAGGTTCATGGAGAGTCGTCCAGTAATCGCCGCACATCCCAATATTGACGTAGACGCGTAGTGAGGCATTTGCCACTCCTGTAGAGTCTGCACCATCCTTGAGAATATGATTGACATCCTTGATTGAACCATCGTTCATTACTTCTGGATATGTGGGGCGATCGCCTAAATTAAAAATGGCATTGATCGCATTCGGATTGTTGATGTGATCGTTACCAATCCGAGAAGTATCAGATGTACCCGGCCTTTGAGAGTCAAGTACTTGCTTAACAAAACTATTTGCCCCAACGCTGGATGCAAATAATTTGCTTTCCTTGATGTACTGATTACCCAATGCTGCTACAAGATTTTCCCATTTCGGGTGTTCCTTATCTTTGGGTGGGTTGAGAGGATCTAACGCTACATGACAGATGGCGCAAGACTGCCCAATTACGTATGGAGGCTCAACTTGTGAAGTTTTGGCATATTCAACAGAGTTCCATTTTGCCGAGTCGAAGTTGGGGTTTTGGAACTTACGCAACCCGATAACGCCAGTTGAAAGTGGATCTTTGCACTTATCTAGCCACAAACCGTATTCATCTGGTGTTGTTGCTTTCTCACATCCAGGATCGTTAATAGCGCCATAGCGTTGGAATCGTTCATCATGCACACGCGAATCAATCAGCTTTAGCAGATCAACACCGCCATGTGTCCGCTTCGCTAAATCACGATAGTACTTAGCGTTACCGCCAGTCCATAAGTACCAAGTACAACGGCCCCGTTTCTCGGCATCTGTCAAATTCTCTATTTTGTAGTCTGGGAGATAACCGATACCCTCACAGTTATCAGGGTATTCAGATACACCCGCATCTGAATGGCTAGTACTTATGGACGTAGGTGTTTCACTATACTCATCAGCTAAAGCTGTAGGCGTTCCATAAAAGCCGCAGACTATAAACATAGTCACGAATAGCAGGAGCAGACAGCCCTTAAAAATTAGACTTGTCTTTTTCATAAAACTCTTTCTTTGTAAGACCTAAACCTTCTCCACAGCACCTCACATTTGCAGAGGTACACTAATACTTCATCACTAATTTCCCATTTTCCAGATTTAGTCTTGGGATATTTTGATGATTTTAAATGTACCTTACTGAGGTTAGTTATATATGAACTTACTACACAAGTTTGCAAAACGTCATCAATAAACTTTTATACATTTTTAAACCAAAAATTTAAAAATTTGTAAACTTACAATGGTGTTCAATAACCAATTTGCTATGGTTATATCCATTCCCTAGGTACTTGGTTAAGTTTGTAACAAATTGTTAGAAGCTAATCTTAAGGTTGACTTAACCTTTTAAGAGAAATAAAGACGAAAGTTTTCATTTTTCTTAAGATTTTGTTTGTTTATTTTGTAGGTTTACAAACTGCAAAAGACTTTATATAACTGTAAAAACCAATAAGGATAAACATCCATGCTGAAACTTGGTAGGAAAATATAAGTAACAAAAACTTAATACTTAGCTTTCGCATCCGAAAACCTCCACTGTAGATTTGTAGAGATAAAATATTACCCTCCCAGAGACATTAGAAATCATAATTCTCTGGCGAGGCTATTCGTGCTACGAAAAATTCTGACACCTAATTTTATTGCCGAAAAAACACAAAAGACAGAGGAACAGATGGAAAACGATATTATCTTTGAACCATTGAGATTCCGTAATCTCACAGTAAAAAATCGGATTTTTCGCTCTAGTATTTCTGGAAGATGGGATAACTATGATGGTTCAGGAACCCAAGCCCGAATCAACTGGGAAGAAAAGTTTGCTCGTGGTGGTGTAGGGGCTATTATTACTTCCTTTGTACCAGTCGCCATCCGGGGAAGAATTATGCCCAATTATGCCACTATTGACTGTGATGAACGCATTCCTTTTTGGCGGAAAGTAGGAGAAAAAGTCCACGAATATGACTGTAAATTTATCTTGCAATTAAGTCATTCGGGGCGACAGCAGGACATTGCTGGTGTAGAAAACTTAGGAAAAAAAGCCTTAAGTTCCACTAGCCAAACTGAGCCATTTCACGGATTTTTGTGTCAAGCGATGACACTAGCAGAAATTAAAGAAACAATCCAATACTTTGCCGATGGTGCTAGACGGGCCCGTGAAGCAGGTTTAGATGGAGTAGAACTGCACAGTGCGAATGGATATCTTTTTAACCAATTTCTCAGTTCTGGAATTAACGATCGCCAAGATGAATATGGTGGCTCATTAGAGAATCGAGCGCGGTTTCTGCTAGATGTAATTAGAGCAATTCGTAAAGAAGTAGGTAATGACTTTCATCTGCAATTTAAAATTAGTGCCGTTGACTATAACAACGCCGTCACCTTTTGGGAAAAACCAGGTAATACCATAGAAGATTCTATCCAAGTTTGTAAATGGGCAGAAGAAGCTGGGGCTGATGGCATCCATGTATCAACTGGTAGCTTATTTCCTCACCCACTCAATCCCATTGGTGATTTTAATTTTGATGTTATTACTAAAACTTATGATGCGATGTTGTCGAGTGGCGTTGAAACCACACGCAACTACATTTTATTTCGCAAATCATTTCTGCATCCAATTTTCAATCTTTTATGGAACCGTGTGAAAAAGCAATTACCTCCTCAAGCATTTAGTGGCAATGATGTAAAAGATCCCAAAATTAAGCAGTTATTAATAGAGAACCAAGGCAGAAACTTACTAGATTCCAGAGAGATTAAAAAGCACGTTAATATTCCCGTATTATGCACTGGTGGTTTACAGCAAGCTTCATATATTCGTCAAGCAATTAATGATCAGTATTGTGATGGTGTCACAATGGCTCGTACCCTAATTGCTAACAATTACTTAGTTAAATCTTTTCAAGAAGGTAAAGACTTAGCAGATAAACCATGTACTTATTGTAATAAATGTCTGTTGAATGTAATTGAAAATCCCTTGGGTTGTTACGAGCAGGATCGCTTCAATAGCTATGAAGAGATGATGGAAGAAGTAATGTCAGTTTTTCATCCAACTCAGTTTGCCAATTCATCTAAATAAAAAGCGATGGGTATCACATTGACAATTTCGCTTACAGATAATCTCGACAATATGGGGAGTGTTTCATGACTGAACAAACAAACCCTACCCTACTTCCGACCTCAATTAAGGGAGTATTTCAGCGGATTTGGGTGGTGATTGTAGGCATTGTAGCAGTAGCAGTATTTTTCCTTTGGCCTGTTTTATCTAACTCCCCAGTGGATTATGCTGATATTGAAAACCACTTTAAATATGGTTCAATCGGCAGCGAACCCATCAATGGCATCCCTTACTGGATTTGGAAAGTTTTACCAGAATTATTCCCAGATAAATTACCCGGACAAGGTTATAATTCTTTGGGATTTATCAAAGAACCTGACAAAGATTTACCTGTAGGTTTTTCGCAACGAAGAGTCTTTATTGACCGAGTTGGGTTGAATTGTGCAGTATGTCATACAGGGACACTGCGAGATACCCCTAATAGTGAACATCAAGTCATGACTACGATGCCTGCTAATGTGCTGAATTTGCAGGGATATATCAAATTTTTATCAGCAGTTGGTGTGGATGAGCGCTTTACTGCTAACCGGATGTTACCAGAAATTGAAAAAATTAGTGGTGGTCTTAATCCCATTGAAAAATTACTTTATCGCTTCATTGCAATTCCCCAAACTAGAGATGCACTAATTAATCAGGCATATCGACTTAAGTTTGTGGAAGAACAACCAGATTGGGGGCCAGGAAGAGTAGATACTTTTAATCCTTATAAAGCAATTCAATTCCATTTCCCAATGGATAAATTGCGTGAAGATGAACTGATTGGTACTTCTGATTTCCCCTCAATTTGGAATCAAAAACCCCGCGAGGGATTGCAGTTACATTGGGATGGTAATAACACATCTGTTGATGAACGTAATAAGAGTGCAGCCTTAGGAACTGGAGTCACACCCACAACAATTGATTTGCCTCGAATTCAGAGAGTTGCTGATTGGCTGTGGGAACTACCACCACCCAAATATCCTTATGAAGTTAACGAAACTTTAGCGGCTACAGGAAAACCACTTTTTGAAAGTAATTGCGCTAGTTGTCACGCTTTTGGTGGTGCGTATACAGGCAAAGTTGTACCAATTCAAGAAATTGCTACAGACCCTCATCGCCTAGATTCATTTACTTATGAAACCATCTCTAACCAAAATACGCTGTATGCAGGTTATCCGTGGCGCTTTAAGAATTTTCGCAAGACTAATGGCTATGCGAATATGCCTCTTGATGGTGTTTGGTTACGCGGCCCTTATTTGCACAATGGTTCAGTCCCTACCTTACGGGATTTACTAGAAAAACCAGAGAACAGACCACAAGAATTTTATCGGGGCTACGACGTTATCGATAGAGAAAAAGTTGGTTTTGTCTCTGATGTAGCCGAAGAAAATGGTAAAAATTACTTCAAGTTTGATACAAAACTTGATGGTAACAGTAATAGCGGTCACTTATACGGCGTTGATCTTTCCCCAGAAGAAAAAGATGCGATCGTTGAGTACATGAAGAAACTTTGAAAAATCTTTTAGCGAGAAAAACCTAAGTTTATGGCAATACTTAAGTCAAAATTAGGGAAAATAATCACCTCAATTGTTGTAGTTATTATCCTTGCTTTTGGGGTTGTGGGTTATGTGGGATGGTACAACCTTTTCCGCGAAGTTCCTAGCGAAGTTTATGAGTTACCGGAGGATCATTTTAAATATGGTTCTATTGGTACAGAACAAGCGCAAGGTGTACCGTATTGGATTTGGTTAGTATTACCACGCATATTTCCCGATAAGCTACCAGGCCCAGGCGGTTATACTTCTTTGGGAATTACCTGGGAAGAAGGTAAAGAGCTACCAGTCGGTTTTTCTAAAAAAACAATTGGGTTTCCCAGAGTTGGAATAACTTGTGCTGTTTGTCATCATGCTACTTATCGAGAAAACCTCAAAGATAAGCCAACAATTATTGCAGCTGGGCCTGCTAATAGATTTGATTCTCAAGGCTATATCCGCTTTCTCGGTAACGCTGCTAGTGACCCCAGATTTGAACCGGATTATATACTTGATGAAATCAAATATAGTCATGAGTTTAGCTGGTTAGAAAACCTGCTTTATCGTTTTATAATTATTCCCCAAACAAAAAAAGGGCTGCTGCAACAAAGTGCAGACTTTGCTTGGACTGATTCTCGTCCTAATTGGGGGCCAGGTAGAATTGACCCGTTTAATCCTGTGAAGTTTACTACTTTAAAGTTGCCTAAAGATGACACCATTGGTAACTCAGATATGATGCCTCTGTGGAATCAAAAGCAACACCAAAACTTTGCCCTGCATTGGGATGGTTTAGAAACTTCGCTGCGAGAAACGGTGCAGACTGGAGCGATTGGTGACGGTGCAACTAAAGAGTCTCTACCAGTAGAGGATCTCCAACGAGTAGAAGATTATATTTCGGAATTACCGCCTCCTAAATATCCGTTTGCAGTTGATGAGCAACTAGCTACACAAGGAAAAGCGATTTTTAGCAGTACTTGTGCATCTTGTCATGCATTTGGCGGCGAAAGGACTGGTAAGGTGATTCCTGTTGAAGAAGTGGGAACTGACCGCCACCGTCTAGATATGTGGACGCAGCAAGCAGCAGATACTTACAACAAATTTGGTGATGGTTATGCTTGGGACTTCAACCAGTTGCGAAAGACCAATGGTTATGTTTCTGTCTCTCTTGATGGTCTTTGGTTAAGAGCGCCTTATCTCCATAACGGTTCGGTGCCATCCCTACAAGACTTGTTAGAAAAACCGGAGAATCGTCCCCAATCTTTTTATCGAGGATTTGATGTCTATGACCAGAACAAAGTTGGCTTTATTTCCGAAGGAGAAGAAGCGCAACGTGTAGGTTTTAAATATGACATTAGCGTTCCTGGTAATAGTAACCAAGGACATATCTATGGCACTAATTTACCTGTCAAAGATAAACAAGCATTAGTCGAATACTTAAAAACTTTGTAACCAAGTTATGAACAAATATGCTGTTTGGTTCCGGGCGCTCGTCTGGTTAGGTGTTATCCAAAACTGCGTGATGGGTATACCCGCTATCTTCGCACCGAATTGGTTGCTGGAATTACTCCACCAAAGACCTACCGAAGACCCGGTATGGACTTCGTTTGCTGGCTTGCTAGTGGTTCTGCTGTCGCTGTTCTACATTCCGGGAGGAAATGACCCGTACCGCTACACATCTAATGCGGTACTAGCGATCTTTGCGCGATCGCAAGGAGTGATCTTCTTTTTCTTTATTTACCCCAATGTTTATCCCGTCTTCGGGATTATCGACTTGGTATTTTTCTTGTTCCAAGCACCACTGTTGATACTGACCATGCTCAACAAACCTCAAGCTTCTACGCCGGATAACGATGTTTTAAAGTATGACGGGTCTACCTACAAAGAAGTAACTTGAAGTTGCTTGTTAGGTGGAACTAATTTTTAGATCACAAAGATGCGATAAATCGCCGTCTCTACAATAATTAGTCTTTTGTAGAGACTGCGATTTATCGCGTCTCTTGCCTTAACCGAACAGTATTGGAAGTCAACCTTCTTTTTGATTCGGCAAAACACCCTCAAGCATAGATTCTAATTCTTTATTTAACCGACCAGATTTGACAAATTCTGCATAAGTATCTGCCTCAATTGCCAGCAGTTCTCCTCGAAATTGTTCTGTTGTAAAGCTCTGAAGATTGGGATATTCACCCTGTAATTTGTCAATTTCTATCCGTAAATCTGCAAGTTCACCTTTGATTAGTGTCTCTTGATAACGACGAAACTCTGGGTCAATACCTGGGCGTTTGTCTGCCTGGAGATGTTCTAGAACGCGTTCTAAGGCAACATGACGGGCAACGAATTCTAAATATTGCTCACGTAAGGGTGCATCACCTAGCAAATTGAGTTTCTCTAGCAATGGTTTGATGGTTAACCCTTGGACAAGTAGAGTAAATAAAACTACTCCAAATACCGTTGCAATGATTTTTTCTCGCTCTGGTAATGTTACTGGTACACTCAATGCCAAGGCAATGGAGACGGAACCACGTAACCCACCCCACCAGAGGATAGTTTGTTCTGGTAACGAAATGTCCGATTTGGTGATGCTAGTACTAAATTTGGTGAGAATCAAAATAGCAACTGCTCGCATCAAAATCATTGCTACCACTGTCACCATTATGATTTGCAGGTTTTCGCCTAAACTAGCAAAGCGTATTTGGTCGCCAATTAGTAAGAAGACAATCGAGTTAACAAAGAACGCCAAAAATTCCCAAAATTCGGAGACAATAATCCGAGTGCGGGGATTCATGCCGATACGAGAGCCAAAGTTGCCTAAAATCAAACCTGTGGTGACAACCCCAATTACCCCAGAACCGCCTAAATCTTCGATAATCAGGTAAGTGCCGTAGGCGGAAACTAGGGTTAAGGATTGCTCCACCAAGGGTAAATCGAAGCGCTGGGTGAGATAGGAAATCCCAAATCCAATGAAAGCTCCTACCCCTACACCAATGCCAACAACTGTAAATAACTGCAATAAAATTGGCTGGAATTCCAATTCCACAGTTCCCAAAGATAACGCCACCAAAAAACTAAAGGCAACTACAGCCATGCCATCATTGAATAGGCTTTCACCTTCCATTAAGGTGGTAAGACGACTACCTACACCGAGTTGGCGGAACAAAGCGGTGACAGAAACCGGGTCAGTGGCAGATAGACTGGCGGCGATGAGTAAAGCTGTAGTTAGGGAAATACCAACGAATTGATTGAGAGCGATCGCTACTCCTGCTATTGTAATTAACACCCCAAACACTGCATACAAGCAAATTGGCACTAAATCCCGCTTCAGTTCTGACCATTTCAAATTCCATGCGGCTTCAAATAGCAGCGGTGGTAAAAAAATGAACAAAATTAATTCGGGGGAAAGGGTTACTAAACGCACATCCACCAACGCCAAACCTAACCCAACAATCACCAGTAGTAAGGTGTAAGGGATATTGCGAAACCAGCTAAATATCTGCGGTAGTGTCGCCACACCTAGAGATACCGAAAGTACCAGTAAAAACTGCTTGAGATTGTTTGTAATCACTTCTTCAGCGATCGCGGATTCAAGTACCATAAGTAAATTCCTGGTATAATTTTGCATTTATTGAAACAGAATTCAGGAGTCAGGAGTCAGAATTCAGAATTCAGAATGAAGCCGTGAATTTTGTATGTTTGGCAGACTTAGATATGACTATTTTCAGATGACACCAATTCAATTTAAGACTTTAATTAGCAGAGAATGAAGATTTTACAGTTAACCGAACATTTAGGAGGAAGGTCTTGAGTAATAACATTCGAGACCGCTTTAAAAATTTCCGCCGTCGGGGTTCTCACCCAGAACAACTCCAACAGCTACAAACAGACTTGCTGGCAGAATCGACTCTAGACTCAGCTTACATAATTTTGATTATTAGCTCCTGTGCGATCGCTACTTTAGGTTTATTGTCTAATAGTGCGGCTGTGATTATTGGCGCGATGATTATTGCCCCTCTAATGTTGCCGATTCGCGGGTTAGCTTTTGGTGCTTTGCAGGCAGATATTACATTATTCCGTAAGGGAATAATTGCTGTAGCAGTGGGCACTATATTAGCTGTAGCGATCGCCTGGACTCTGGGTTGGCTAGTAGGGTTGCCCAGCTACGGTAGCGAGATCCTGGCTAGATCAAGACCAACATTATTAGATTTGGGAATTGCGGTAGCGGCTGGTGGTATCAGTGGCTACGCAAAAGTTGAGACGAAAATCTCTACTAGTTTAGCGGGAACTGCGATCGCTGTCGCCCTCATGCCTCCCATTTGTGTCATTGGCTTAGGCTTGGCACAGGGAAATTGGTCACTGAGTTTCGGGGCAACCCTACTTTATCTCACCAACTTGTTAGGTATCGCCCTCTCCTGTATGGTGACATTCGTGGTAGTAGGTTACACTTCAATGGCGCGGGCCCGTCAACCCCTAATTTGGACTATGGCTTTAACGGCTATTTTGGTAATTCCCTTGGGAGTAAGTTTTGCCAGACTTGTACGACAGGCACAACTGGAAAATAGTCTACGACGGGCATTATTAAACCGAACTGTCACTTTTGGACGCTTGCAGTTACTCAACAGTAATACCAATTGGTTGACAAATCCCCCAGAAGTCCGTTTGAGTGTCCGGGCAAGGGAACCTGTCACACCCCGGCAAGTAGAATTATTAGAAGAATTTATCGAACGAGAGATGGGGCAACCATTCACTCTCATTTTTGAAGTTGGTCAAGTGGAGGAAATTCGACGTTCTGAACCAACGCCCTGAAGTTGCTAATGTAAAGTCAAGATAACTTTCCAGAATGCAATAGTGGATGTAACTCAATTAGTCAAAGTTTCAATTATTCTCTTGCTTGTTGCTACAGGTGTAGCTTTGCTGTCCCGACGGCTGCGAATCCCTTATGTCACAGGTTTAGTATTAGCAGGTTTGCCAATCACTGAGTTATTATCTCGGCCCATTGGTTTAAATCCAACCCTTGTATTGAATCTTTTCTTACCAATTCTCATCTTTGAAGCTGGTATTAATACAGATGTCAGCCGCCTACGCAGCACCTTTAAACCAATTGCCCTACTAGCTGGGCCAGGGGCTATACTTTCTAGCGCGATTATTGCCGCCCTCTTAAAATTTGGGCTGGGACTGGGTTGGATACCTGCGTTATTTGTAGGAGTAATTCTGGCAAACACTGATACAGTTTCCATGATTGCTGTATTCAAGGAGATACCAGTTCCCTCAAGGCTTTCCACCATCGTTGAAGGAGAAACCCTATTCAATGATGCAGCCGCCCTAGTTTCCTTCAACCTGATTTTGCAAGTATATTCAACAGGCTCACTCACATTTTTAGAGGGAATCCAACAACTACTATTTATCTCTCTAGGGGGATGTGTTGTGGGGTTAGTCTTGGGCTACTTGAGTATACCTATATTCGCCCGTTTAGATGATGCTCTTAGCAGTCTTCTACTGACAGTTGCAGTTGCATTAGGAACTTTTCAGGCTGGGCAATTTATCGGTGTATCGGGTGCTGTGGCTGTAGTTGTTGCGGGATTAATTTTCGGGAATTTAGGGCTTTCTGGCAATACTTCTGCTTCTAGTCGCATCACCTTGTTAAGTTTCTGGGAATATGCCAGTTTTACCGTCAACACCTTTATTTTTCTGTTGATTGGTGTAGAAATAGACCTAGTAACGCTCTGGAGAACTTTACCTGCAATTCTACTTGCAGTTTTGGCTTATCAAGTCGGACGAGTTCTTACAGTCTATCCGCTACTAGCAGGGATTCGTTGGATTGACCGCCCAATTCCGCTGCGCTGGCAACATTTACTGTTTTTAGGCAACATCAAAGGTTCACTCTCAATGGCTCTAGCTTTGAGCTTACCCACTACTCTACCAGGGCGAGAAGTCTTGATAGCTATAGTCTTCGGCTGTGTGCTGGTGTCGTTAGTGGGACAGGGCTTAACTTTGCCCTGGGTGGTAAAACGCTTAAAATTATCTAAATTTTCAGAAGCTCAACAACAGGTTGAAGAATTGCAAGCCCAGTTAATGACGGGTAAGGCAGCACAAGATGAATTAGATAGTTTGTTGAAATCAGGGGTGTTACCAAAAGCCGTTTATGAAGAGATGCGTTCAGCTTATCAAGTGCGAATTGCCAGTGCAGAAAAAATACTGCGGGAACTATATAATCGTCGTCCTGATGAGGTAGAAGGTAGAAGTGGCAAGAGCAGTAAACTGGAAGCTATTCGCCGACGTTTACTGCTGGCAGAAAAAGGAGCGCTCAATGAGGCAATGCGGAAGCGAATTCTCTCAGAAGAAATTGTGCGTGGGCGGATACAAACTCTTGATGAACAATTACTGAAATTAGAAGATGATTAAGGATATGAGGCATTGGTCAAAACAGTTGTGTTAGCAATAGTGGGGCGTTTAGCCCCGCTACTGCTAACAGCACTTTTCATCCATTGGCTACGCTGTCCCACTTTCCCAAGGGTGGACTTATAATGTGCATCTTCATGCAGAATTGTTATTAAGACACCCTAGTAGCTAATCTTGTTGTTGAAAAATTAAAATTACAGTAATTTAGTTTTTAAAGAGTGTATTCCATTCAATTGAAAACCGCTGTCAAATCTCACAGTATCTTTTTGGTAAGTACGCCACTTTTAAGTGCGTACTTCTCATTTTATATGTATATACTTTACTATTTAAATAGTTACAAATTAGGTCTAATCAATCAGAACTTTAAACTTTCAATTCTAAATTCTTCTAAAAACAATTAACAACGAGGTAAACTTATGTCTCAAAATACAATTACCCACTTAATTCACGATCGCAATGACCGCGGCCACGCTCAAACAGGCTGGCTCGATAGTTATCACACATTTTCTTTCGGTAGTTTTTACGATCCCAACCGCATGGGATTTCGCTCTCTGCGAGTGATTAACGATGATCGCATCGCCCCTGGTGCTGGATTTCCTACCCACAGTCATCGTGACATGGAAATTCTCACCTACGTCTTAGAAGGTGCTGTAGAGCATAAAGACAGTTTGGGTACTGGGTCGGTGATTCGTCCTGGTGATGCCCAAATTATGAGCGCTGGTACTGGAATCAGCCACAGCGAATTTAATCCCTCACCAACAGAACCACTGCACCTGCTACAAATCTGGATTCTTCCCGATCGAGAAGGAATAACGCCAAGATATGAACAAAAAGCTTTTCCTCTCGAAGAAAAGCGCGGTAAACTCCGCTTAATTGCCTCTAAGGATGGGCGCGATGGTGCTGTGACAATTCACCAAGATGTTGAGTTATATACATCTGTTTTAGAGTCAGGTGATGTTGTTAATTATCAAGTCAAAAGCGATCGCTATGCCTGGTTACAAGTAGCCCAAGGCATAGTCAACTTAAATGGTGAAGAACTCAGAGCCGGCGATGGTGTGCAGATCAACGGCGAAGAACAGCTAGAAATTAGCACCAACATCGGCGGCGAAATCTTGCTTTTCGATTTGGGCTAATATTCCACCTAACCTGGATTTCTCACAAATGAGAAATCCGGGAGTTGGGTATTCTGTATGACTGGTGGATAGCGCAGTGTAAAGCCTTCTCTTTCAGAGACGCTAACGCGAACAGCATGGGCATGGCTTCGCTTAGAGCGAGTATTTTCGAGTCGCGTCTGAATAACCGGGTTTAATACCACCACCAAATCGTAGATTTGGTGGTGCAACAATTCAATCGCTGGTCTGAATCCCCAACTGATTAGATTCTGACTCCTGAATTCTGACTCCTGAATTCTGAATTCTTCTTCAATTATATTTATTAAGTTATATAGGACTCATATTTGATTTCTGAAAAAACTCAGTACAACTAAGAAGCCTTCTTGCCTGTTGCCTGTTGCCTATTGCCTATTGCCTATTGCCTATCTACGCAAATTCGTTCAGAAATCAAAGCGGATTCCTACACCATTGCTGTATGCTAATTTTAAATGTGACAATTTTTATTTTTAATTCACTATATTTAACTATTTATCTATCTAAAGGAGGTTTAATCACTTGCCAAAATGGCAATATCAATACGTATCATGTTTTAGAATTATTGTACACATCCTAGAGCAAGATGACCAAAAGGAAGAGTAGCTCTAAATTAATTCTGGTGTGTCGAATAACTGCTTTCTATGGAGGTTTAGCTTAGTGCTAAACCTTTTTCATGGCTTCCATTATCGTTTGATAAGGATTCTTATAATATTTGTATGCTCCCTAACAGCAACCGAGTTCTTAATTTTGGATAAAGTCGAGCTAAAAGGATATTTGAAAAGTATTGTGCGAATATAATTCGCTACCACAAAAACAAATTACATCTCTATATACTAATATAAAAATAATGCTTTTTAACCTACCAAGGCATGTTTTGCCTGTGTAGGCGTGATTGAAAATTGCAGCTAAAAGTAATAAATTAGACTTTTCAAAAATCCTCTAAGGCTTGGTGATAAAACAAGTTTTTTTTATTAAAACAATTCGCAATTCGCATTCTTGCTAACGCCCCGCTTCTCTACGAGATGCTACGCGAACGCTAACGCAATGACACTCTCTACGAGATGCTAAAAGCGAATGCGGACTCGCTACCGCTACGCTAAAATAATTACGTTTTGCGTTAGCGAGTCTGCGAGCATCCGGGGATTTAGACCCCGACCCAAAACGGGCTGCCTGTCTTGCTGGGGACTTAAACCCCCAAAGTTATTTAACATGAATTCCTATAGGACTCATATTTTATTTCTGAAAAAACTCAGTACAACTAAGAAGCCTTCTTTCCTGTAGCAAGATTGCCTATTGCCTGTCTACGCAAATTCGTTCAGAAATCAAAGCGGATTCCTATATTAAGTATAATTTAATGTAAATTGTATAAAGCACTGGTATTAGATTAATATTTCGCTTAATGCAGACTTTTTTATAGCAATTAATTCTTGATTTGCCAACACTTTGGAGAATTTTTGTAAACCCACTAGAGACAGATGAACTGAAATCAAAGTAATTCTAAATTAGCTAGGTATGGTAAACACTTGGTATATATAGGGCGTGGCTTTTAGCCATGCCTTTTTCGTGAGTAGCATCAAGTAAGTGAAACGTAGAAACAACAAGTAAAATACTTACCCTATAATCTTTATATTTAATGTAAATAAGAGATTAATATCAGATCACAGAATATTGGAACTGATACTAGAGAAGTAGAAAATATCGTCCAATTTATCTATTTAGTATTAAAAAATACTATCTATAATAGACTAAGCAACAAAAAAGTACCAATACCATATATAGATAAATATTTGTATCGTTCTATGGATAGTAGAAATAACTATTTTACAGAGTTATTATTCAGCCTGTTAATGCCTGAAAAACGTGTATGCACCCTGGAGTAATACCCAGGGTCTTTTTTTATAAAAGCTTCGATCAGCAAAAGATAAACTCTCATTAGAGTAACGGTAAATTGAACATAGATAGACCCGTTCGTTGACAAAGCCTCTCGTACCACTCCGTGGTTATTTGAAACCAAGCTTTTTTCATTCTTTAGGTATATTTTTATGTATTTTTTAAATAAACCAGTCAATATTTTTACCAAGTGATTGAATACCAGATGCCTGAATATTTATACACATCCTCTAGGATGATGATCTGTAAACAGAGTAGAACTAAATTAATTTAGTACGTTGTTAAGCACAGCAATTATTGAGGTTTGGTTCACAGCCAAACCTTTTTTTTACAAGTAACCAGGAAATGTTATATCAGATGTCAGAATATTTGGACACAGCCTATAGGAAGATGAACTAAAGTAAGAGTCAGTCTAAATTAATCTTGGTGTAGTAAATGCTTGGTATATATAGAGGCTTGGTTTAACCAAGCCTTTTATTATTAATAATCAGGTAATGGCGTATAAGTCTTCAGGATATTTGGATACAGTCTATAGGAAGATGAACTAAAGCAAGAGTGGGTCTAAATTAATCTGGGATGTCTGCTTAAGCACTAAATATATAGAGGTTTAGCTGGGTGCTAAACCTTTTTTTAAGCAAGTGACGAGAATTGAGGAAGAATTCAGGAGTCAGAATGGGCTAAACGCCCCGCTACCGCTAACAGGAGTCAGAATAAAGACGCGACGCTCGTTCGCCCTTGGCGTCTCCCCTTGGGAGAAGACTCGCTAACGCTACGAAGCACCGCCAGTCATACAGAATACCCAACTGAATTCTGAATTCTGACTCCTGACTCCTGAATTTTGTTTGATCAACGACACCGAATAGCTCGTCGTAGCCATCGCTCTCATTCATGACACTGGGTAAATTCCTATCGAAGCATAGCTTGCAAAATAATCATCAATGTTATGCGTTAATTGCATGACTACGGATTTACTATAGCTTCACAGATGCGATCCTAATATGTAGGGAATAAAGATGGATACCCCTGGTGTTGACCAGGGGCTTTTTATTTAGGAACTTCCAAGAAATTAGGACTTACGCAAACAATAGCCGAAACCTCCCAGAATGGATTCCCAGCCTGGGGGCTGGGAACCAGTCAGAACAAGGGCTGTATCTTTTCTTAGTGCCATTCCCTCCAGAGTCAAAATGGGAGGAACCCAGTTCCCAGCCCCCTATATACCCAAACTATTTTTCTCTACGTACCAGCATTTGATAAGTTAGTACATAATCTGAAACAATAACAGTAAAAGCAAAGAGGGGATTACGTTGAGTCACAATCCAGATGCCATAGCCCCCCACGGTGGACAGTTGGTTAACCGTATCGCCACATCAGAACAAAGAGCAGAGTTCCTATCAAAAGCTAACTTTTTGCCACGAGTAGAACTTGACGATCGCGCCGTATCTGATCTAGAAATGATTGCGATCGGTGCTTTTAGTCCACTCACGGGTTTTATGAACCAGGAAGACTACGATCGCACTGTTACAGAAATGCGATTAGCTAACGGTCTTGTGTGGTCAATCCCGATTACACTATCGGTAAACGAAGAAGTAGCTTCTCCGCTGCCAGAAGGTGGCTTAATCCGTCTCGATAACTCCAGAGGGGAATTTATCGGAGTTTTGCAACTCACCCAAAAATATCACTACGACAAAACCCGCGAAGCAAGAAATGTCTACCGCACTGATGATGTCAATCATCCAGGCGTGCAGGTACTCTATAACCAAGGTACTGTAAATCTGGCGGGTGACATTTGGTTGTTGCAACGCGAACCTCATCCCCAGTTTCCCACTTACCAAATTGATCCAGCCGCCTCACGGCAAATGTTTAGAGAAAAGGGTTGGAAAACCATCGTCGGCTTTCAAACACGCAACCCCATCCACCGCGCCCATGAATATATTCAAAAGTGCGCTTTAGAAACTGTTGATGGTCTATTTTTGCACCCATTAGTCGGGGCGACAAAAGAAGATGATATTGCCGCTGACGTGCGGATGCGTTGCTATGAAATTTTGCTGGAACATTACTACCCTTTAGATCGGGTAGCTTTAGCAATAAATCCAGCCGCAATGCGCTATGCTGGGCCTCGTGAGGCCATATTCCATGCTTTAGTCCGCAAAAACTACGGCTGTACTCACTTTATTGTTGGACGGGATCATGCTGGTGTAGGTGACTATTATGGCACTTACGATGCTCAGTATATATTTGAAGAGTTTGCGCCAAGTGAATTAGGCATTGTGCCAATGAAATTTGAACATGCTTTCTACTGCACGCGCACTAAGCAGATGGCAACATCTAAAACTAGTCCCAGCAGGCCAGAAGAACGCATTCACCTATCAGGGACAAAAGTTAGAGAAATGCTGCGGCGCGGTGAGTTACCTCCACCAGAATTTTCTCGCCCAGAGGTAGCAGCAGAGTTGGCACGGGCAATGCGGATAGAAGTACCGGTTTAGGGAATTGGGCATTGGGCAAAATAGTTCTGAGTGCTGAGTGCTGAGTGCTGAGTTAAGAGTTAGGAGTGAAGAGTTAGGANNGCCCCCTGCTCCCCAGGTTTTTGTAACTTTACAATACAGAGTTCAGCCCTGTAAGCTGCTAACTGAATAGCTGAGGGCTGATAGCTAATTATGAAACGTCGCACGTTTTTAGAGAGAATTGGCTCAATACTCGCGGTATTGGGGATAACTGAAGCTGAGTGGTTGTCTTTAGGAAATCGCTATTATCAGGCTTTGGCACAACCCAGTCCGCGTAAGTTGGCATTGTTAATAGGTATTAACCAATACCCAAAAATTCCAGCCCTCAGTGGTTGTCTGACGGATGTGGAACTACAAAGAGAACTTTTGATTCATCGCTTTGGTTTCCAAGGGTCAGATATCCTCACCTTAACTGAGGAAGAAGCTAGTAGGGAATTCATTGAGGCGGCTTTTTTACATCACCTGGGCAAGCAAGCTAAACCCGGTGATATGGTCGTCTTCCACTTTAGCGGTTATGGCAGTCGAGTCAAATTGGAAACATCGCCAGAGACAATGCAAAATGCTCTGGTAGCAGCTAATGGAATTATAAATACACAAAATGAGAAAATAGTCAACTATATATTAGAAGAAACTCTACTGCTATTATTGCGATCGCTCCCCACAGACCGAGTAACAGCAGTATTAGATACTAGCTATGATGCTCCTAGCACAATCTTAGGATTAAAAAGTCGCGCCCTTCAGGAGTCAGTGGCAAAGTTAGCAGCAGAGGAACTTGACTTTCTCCAACAACTCAAAACTCAGAATTTACCAAGCACTCCGATTGTTTTAGCAGCTACCTCAGAACCAAAGCAGCCGGCAAGGGAAGGACTCTTTTCTGGTTTTAGTGCCGGGTTATTTACCTACGCTTTGACACAGTATTTGTGGGAATTCACCCCAGCCAGCACAATTCAAGTCGCCCTTTCCCATGTGGAAAATTCTCTATTCAAATTGGGTAGCAGACAACAACCAGGGAATCTGGAAAACCTCTCTCC
>NZ_JAWJTF010000022.1:46265-101768 GCF_048836525.1 Nostoc sp. CALU 546 | reverse complement strand
CGGAAGTAATGCTGACAGGGATAGGAATGCCCGAGGTAATAGGTGACGTGATCTGTAGATGACTAGATATCGCCAAAAATATTCAGTCGACTTCATTAGACCGTAGCTACGAGCCAGAGACTTCATTCTCCGGTGAGTTATGAAGCCCGCAGCGAAGCTATTTCTAGCTTAAGTTGACACCAATGGGCACGAAACCCAACCTACACAGGTTATTAAATCCACTATCCTTAGCATATAGCCCTACTTAATTCGTTTGCAAGACTCAGATCCCCGAATTCAGTAATAATTTGGGGATCTGAGTCTTGCGATTTAATTTGTGTAATACCAATTTTTTATGCAGCTTCACCTCAAATTGGTATCAAGTATTACTAAATTTTCATTAGATAAATATTGTAGTTTTATTGTTTCTTTTTAGCTATTTATTTCTGGCTTCTGAATTCTTCTTCATCTTTTTTTGCTACACTGATTTATTGAAAAAATAAATATAATTTATATTATACAATATATACCTTTTGATTACATCAGATAAAATATTCGAGTTATTATTATATAAAGGCAATAATAATTGCATCTAAAAATATAAGAGAGATACAATTATTATTATCTTGCTAAAATTGAAACCACCCTATTAATTTAGGTTACTAATTGTAGGAGTTAGAATATGTCAAAACTATTGACTGTTTCTCCTGATGATATTCTTGACCACATAAAGCTTTCTTGCCAAATTCCTAGCGTATTGGAGGCGATCGCAACTCGGAAAATTGTTGAAGATGAAGCTAAAAAGGCAGGTATTGAAATTGGTTTAGAAGAACTGCAAAATGCAGCAGATAGCCTGCGTTTAGCCAACCAACTTATCAAAGCAGAAGATACCTGGGCATGGTTAGACAAATATCATCTTTCTTTAGACGACTTTGAAGCAATAGCTGAAACCAATCTAATATCTGCTAAATTGGCAAATCATTTATTTGCAGAAAAAGTCGAATCATTTTTCTATGCACACCAACTCGATTATGTTGGAGCAGTGACATACGAAGTCGTATTAGATGACGAAGATTTAGCTCTAGAACTGTTTTACGCGCTGCAAGAAAATGAAATTAGTTTTCAAGAAATTGCCCGCCAATACATTCAAAATACTGAAATACGCCGTGCTGGAGGATATCAAGGAATACGCCTCCGCAGCGATTTTAGACCAGAAATTGCAGCAGCGGTCTTTGCTGCGAGTCCCCCACAAATTCTCAAACCAATAACTACTCCCAAAGGAGTGCATATAATTGCAGTTGAGGAAATCATTAAACCTCAACTAGACGAACAGCGGCGGCTGCAAATTATGGGAGACTTATTTGCTAATTGGTTAAAAGGTCAAATCGCCGCCTTGGAAATAGTGACAAATCTGACGAAGGTTGTCAATTCTCAATCATCTAAAGATATCCTAATACAGGCTTAACCTCTAATTCCCTCCTTAAAAAGGAGGGATAAAGTGTTAACTGAAAGACATTGCTTGATAAATGCGATGCCTATGGCGGTAAACTACGCATTTTTTTTGAGGATATTTACCCATTAACGTAGGGACGCACAGCTAGCTATGTGTCCCTATCAGATTGATGTATGCAAGATTAGAAATTTCTAATATTTATCAAGAAAAATTTGTAAGAATAGAGACTTTTAAGCCTGTTCCCTATTCTCTGTTCCCTTTTCCCTGCTATCGTTGGAACGACCTTTGCCGATACCCATTTGAATCCAGCTTGATTCTAGTTTAAAAAGTCCTAAATTCCGATTATCAGTTTGACGACGATTGGCTTTGCTAAGTAGCCAGTTATTTTTCATTAATCGAATGTAGGTGCGTGAGGGTATATATTCTAGAGGATTGTAACCACTAAAACGAAGGATTAAAACACAAGCCCAGGAATATTTACCCACAGAAACAGCTTTGACTATCTGTTCCAATTCTTCATGATTGAATTTAAATTTGTTATCTAATAGTTCATTAGATGTGGAAAATTCTTGAGTCATATAATTCATGAGTAAAAATCGGCGTTGCTGAGTAAGTGAATTTTTGAACTTATGACTGGGTATGAATCCCCAGTCCCTAGTCCCTAATCCCCAGTCCCTAATCCCCAATTCAAAGAAGTATAGATATCATCTGAGTTAGGATTGAGGTAGGGACGTTGCAATTCAATTTCGCACAAAGAGAAATGCCGCAGAATTGATGTCATCCGTCCTGCTGGCGTATCATTACCTTCATACCAAGCCTCAAGTAAAGCATTGGCAACAATTTGACAGCGGTTTGTGCCAAAACTTTCTTTAACAGCAAATTTGCGGTCTGGTTCTTCAGCGATCGCCATCCCTGGTGCTACCATCTTGGTAAACAAAGGCACTTGCTCACCAAAATGGGATTGATGTTCTGCATATACCCTCTCTAACACTGGGTGAACAGCTTCGTAGTTGCTTTTGCCAAAGTAAAGCACTGCTGAGTCATAACGCTCATAATCGGAAGGATTGTATAGTGCTTTGAATGAAAAGAAAATGGGGATAGCGTTGAGTTGGGCAGTTAAACTGTCCATAACTGCAACTGCACCATCTGAAGTTAAATTGAAATAAACGCGTACCAGATTTTCTTGATTTGAGGGAGTTCCGGCATTAGCAACTGCCATATAAAATCCGTTTTGCACCAGATTTTTGGGCATTTTAATCGTCACTAAATTACCGGCAGTAAGAGGTTGGTCTGTTGGTTGCAAATGGATATCGCGTTGAATGTGCAGTATTAAAGCATTTTTCTCAACTGCCAAAGTCCCATCAGTTTCTTCTTTCACTACCAGCCAATCAGGACTCCAGTAGCCTTCGCCTCTGTTGCTTTCATGCAAGCGATCGTAAAATGCTAAATCTACACCCAACAAAGTGTTATTTTCTATATTTTGATTCAGTGCCAAATTCGTTACCTCTGCATCGGGTGCGAGGGCACTTTTCAAAGAGCCATTGTAATAGATGCCGTAGAGAAAATTACGCAGTTGCACGCTTAAAAAGCTATTCTGGATGTCTAAGGGTAATTGCTGAAAACGAGTAACTGCTGCCTGTGGTAATTCCAAGGGTTTATAGTCTGGGTGTCTAATACAATAGTGAGACTCAATTTGAAGTTGATTAATGATGTCTTGTAGTGATGTCTGCAATGACTCTGAAATATCTGGTAGTTGAGTTTCTAGCGAATCTAATAGTTGCATAGGTTTATTTGGGAATTGGGCATTGGGAATTGGGCAGAGGTGCGGGGTGCAGAAGGGAAAACTCTTCTCCCTGCTCTTGCTCCCTCATCCCCCGCATCCTCTCCTAAACGGGGGCAAGGTCTGATATTTGCATTCCGAAAATTGTTGGAATTGATGCTTCTGGACGGCACAACAAACTTTTAGCAACTTGGAGCATACATATACCAGAGTTACCAAAGGTTTTTTCGTGCTGGAGTGCCGCTTGAATAGCTTGAATCAAAGCTAAACCACAAAATTGCACAACTCGTTGCAAGAAATCAGGACGATGCTCTAAAATTTCGGGAAAGTAAGCTAAATAAGTAGTAAGCAGGGCCGAGATGGAAGGCTGAATCACTTGTAGAGGGGTTGTTGCTAGGCGTAAAGACTCTTCGATCGCAATGGATTTACTGGTAATTAAACTATACAGCCAAAATTGCAAATAGCTAGCGATCGCTTTTCCCAAATCACTAGCCGGATCTCCCCAACCAGAGCGTTCCCAGTCAATGAATCGAACAATGCTCTCATCTGAGAACGACTCATCAAAAAATACTTCTTCCCAATCGAGTAATAGAAGGATATTGTTTAACTTCAGGTCATTATGCGTTAGACAACAAGGAGTGAAAGCGTTGGTTAAATTTGCGATCGCTTGTCCCAGACTGTCGTAACGTTGATAAAGGGTAAAGAATTTCAGTCCATCAGCAGGAACCTTACCAAAAATTTCCGGAGTAATCCTATCCAATCCACGAATTAGCTCAGGAGTTTTTTGATTAGATGCATCCTCAGACTTTTGAAAAAATTCCCGATAGTTTTGACGGTCAAAAGTTAGACGATGAATTGATGCCAGAGTCGCACCAACTGCCGCCGCAATCTTAGTTGGAAAAAAATTCTTCTTCAGGTAGAAATCATGCAAATCGCAATAATTGCTCAGATAATTAAACACAATGATGGAATTTTCCACATCAAAATGCAATGCTTCCGACAAATAAGGTCGAATGTGGCTGATTTCTGGGAATGTTTGGAAAAAATCGTGAATTCGCCATTCCTGCAAAAACTCACCAGCAGTTTTGCCTTCTCGGTTGAGACGTTCTTGCTTAACTAAGAGTTTTCGTCCATCTGGAAAAGTCAGTAACAAGTTAAAATTTTTAGCAGGTTTTAGCTCGACTTGACTCAAAGACTGCTCTTGTTGAGTACACATACCTTGAGAAATCAGGTAGCTAAAAACATTTTGAGAACTTAATAAAAATGGTGGCATAGCGTCAGAAAAATCCTAGCTGAATCACTAAAGTTATTTGATTAGTTAAAAGTTGTTGATGGCAAATCAATACATTGCAGATTTACCATCAGGTTATGATGCAATCTTTTTAGGTTACATTCCCATTAGGATGAAATGACTTTGCTAGCAACGTATTATTGTAGATTGCAAAGGAAAGTAACATAAATTCAAGGCTCTTTACACCAAAGTTAAGCATTTGAGTAAAGTCATCTTCTTCACCACCATATACAAGCATAGAATCCATATTAGTCAGGTCGGTCAGGTAATTTTCTGAATCAGCAGGGCGCAGTTCAGAAATTGTGATATTTGACATTTACTCCATTCCAGAGAATTATTTATCCAACGCTCAACGTGAATTAGATTCAAGTAGCGAAGAACTAAAAATTCTGAATAATCATTGAGAAAAATTTTCTCGGCTCTCCTGGTTTATTAGTATTCAAAAAGTCTCATGTGTTATGCCATCTCACGAAATGCCTGATACATTCTCCTTTCAATACTTGCTCAATTCCTTACTTTTAAGAAGGATCAAGTATTAACCTAACTGGATTGAATTTAGTTGCATCTAGGTAGCGCTGATGCCAAAATCAAAATTATAATTTTTGCACATGAGTTACTTATTTACTCTTAATCCCAGAAAAGCCATTTAGCTCATTAGTGAACTACAAATTAAACACCTTCACTGAACGATTTGGCTAGGGATACAACATTATTTATGCCAAAGCCTAATATAGAGAATTCAAACCCCTTAATGCCATATTGCAGTAATTGTTCATATCCATAGCCTTCACCACCATTTATAGATATAGAATCCATATCGCTCAAGTCGGCGAGGAAGTTTTCAGAATCTTGGAATAATTCTGAGCCAGCGGGACGCAATTCAAAAAGTGTAATCTTAGTCATAATTAATCCCCAAAAAAATTGTGGTCTTTAAGTAAAACTTGTGGGTAGTAAAGCTTTAGATAGCCGAATTTTTCGTCATTCAATCAACTTTATAGTTTTTAACTGCACAAATCTGGTTTTTCCTTTTATATTAGGAAAGCTAGATGGCTTAGTATCGAACTATGAGTTAATTTCTTAACCACAAGTGCTGTTTGCAGAAGCAATACTAGTTCCACTGAATGACTTAGCTAGGGATACAACATTATTGATTCCCAACCCTAAGAGTGCGAACTCATATCCCTTAATTCCATAATCTAGCAATGGATCAAATCCGGCGCCGTGACCACCATAAACAGAGGTGGAATTTGCATCACTCAAATCATTGAGAAAGCTTTCGGAATCTTGGAATAGTTCTGAGCCAGATAGATACAATTCGGAAAGTGTAATAGTAGCCATGATTTACTCCTAAAAATCTTGTGAGATGTAGTTGGATATTACTGCTTTTAGCTAGCTCTTTTGCTTTTATTAGTAATAAAGAATATTCTGCTTTTCAGATACATATATTTCTTTTTTACTTAATTTACAAAAGAGCTAAATAGCTTAGGTGTAATTACTAACTAATATTACAAGAACCCATCCCCTTCGCTGAATGACTTAGCTAGGGATACAACGTTATTGATTCCTAAGCCTAAAATAGCGAATTCATATCCCTTGGTTCCATATTCCAAGAATGGATCGAATCCGTAGCCTTCACCGCCATATACAGCATTCACGTCGTTCAAATCGGTGAGAAAGCTTTCGGAATCTTGGAACAGTGCCGAGCCAACTTGCAATTCAGAAAGTGTGATATTAGCCATGATTTTCTCCTGAAAAATTTGTTGCGATGCATTTTTACTCTTGGCTCTCTTGGATTTTAAATTAGAAAAACCTTATGTTTATTACATATATTTTTTTAACTTTTATCACAAAAGAGCCGTGCAATTCAGTAGCTAACTATTAATTAGTCAGCATCACTTAATGACTTAGCTAGGGATACAACGTTATTGACACCCAAGCCTAAGATGGAGAATTCAAATCCCTTGGCTCCATATTCCAAGAATGGATCGAATCCATAACCTTCACCACCATATACAGCATTCATGTCGTTCAAGTCGGTGAGAAAGCTTTCGGAATCTTGGAACAGTACCGAGCCAACTTGCAATTCAGAAAGTGTGATATTAGCCATGATTTTTCCTACAAACTCTTGTTGGATATGAACAATTAAGCTGTATATTGCTTAACTGTTAATGCAATTTTTATCCATAACTTTTAGAGAAATCAAGGCTATTAACTCGCTAAAAAAGACATAAATCAAAGGAATAAGTCTGGATTAACTATTGGAATAATTATAAAAACTACAATGAAAATTGCTGCTATTATCGAGGATAAAGCGCAATCAAAGAATTTTTATTGATTTGATATAGCAGTTTTAAATAAGAGTCTTACACCATTCTCAAAACTGTAGGGCGGATACCGTTTACCATTTCCTCAAAGCTTGATTTATAAATTGTCGGCAGCGCCCACAGCACATATTTTTTAGCTAATAATTATAAAAAAATGCGCTCTAAGATTAATTAGACTTAGAGCGCACAAGCTAAATTAATTTGAAAAGTAATTGCAAAAAGATTAGAGGCTCTCAACAATTTCTGTTTGTACATCTCCTAGCTTGTTATTTAATATATCCATCCAATTATCAAAACGATCATTGAGTTCGGTCACTATGCCTGATGGATCACTGACTGAAGTTCGTGAGCCTCTTCTCCTTCTTCTAGCACCACCTTCTACAGTCTTCATTTCCTGATCGGTAAGTTCATCGAATTGCTTATCTTCACCGATAGGATGCAGGTCGGATATGGTTATCCTAACCATGTGGTCGCCTCCCTAAATACATTGCTATACATTTATATTCAGTTACATAGCCTTGGATAGGATTAAACCTGACATCCAAAACCCTCTCTTATATTTTGCTATGCAATTAAAGAAAATCAAGTTTTACTGATTAATTTTAAAGACTAAATTAAGGGAGTTTTGTCTAAAGAAGAAACGATTTTATAGCAGTGGAATTTATTTATGTTGCTGAGTATCCCATAAAAATAGAGACAGCAATAAATCGCCGTCTCTATTTTTAGTTTGACTGTAATTTGTGATTGAGCAGCGTCGCTAGTGGTCTATCACATTAATTTTGACGGTTAGAAAGACGCGATAAATCGCCGTCTCTACAGAGAATTTATCCATCAATTATTTATTGACAGACTACTAGACATCTATGCCACTAATTCTTCGCCTGTGGCTGTGAACCAGGAATCGTTACATCTATTGGTGTCACTTGTGCTGCTAGTTGCGTCAATGGTGGTTGAATAGCGGTTTGATTTCCCACTACTAAAGTCACGATCTTTTCTGGTTTGAGGTATTCTCGTGCTACCCGTTGCACATCTGCGGCGGTGGTGGCGGCGACAGCTTTTTGATAGCGAAAGAGGAAATCAGCAGGATAGCCGTAATATTCGTATCGCATCAACCGTGATAAGGTTTGGCTGGGGTCTTGAAAGTTGAACACAAAGGAGTTGAGTGTAGACTCTTTTGCAAAAGCCAGTTCTTTTGCTGTCACTCTTTGAGTTTGGATGCGCTTGATTTCACTTTGTAAGGCTTTGACAAACTGGACGGTAGCATCCGATCGCGTTTGTCCACCAGCAATAAACATGCCAGGATAGTCGAAACGGGGACTCCACTGGCCATAGACAGAGTAAGCTAAACCTTGGCGCGATCGCAATTCATTAAATAAGCGTCCACCAAATCCATTTAACACTCCATTCAATACATCCAGCGCTGCATAATCGGGACTGTCAAACCGTCCGCCTAAATGGCCGATAAGCACACTACTTTGTGTCAGTTGTGGCTGATTGACAAAAAAGACTCCACCTGTATTAGCTGGCAAAACCTTTGGTAATGTCGGTTTAGCAACACCTGGGTTGCGGTTCCAGTCGCCCAACTTAGCTTGAACGAGCGATCGCATTTTCTTAGAATCAAAATCCCCTACAATCCCCAAAATCATATTATTGGGGTGGAAATATTGCTGATAAAACTTGAGTAAATCCTCACGCTCAACCTGATCCACCGTTGCATACTCTATGGTGCGAGCATAAGGGCTATCTTTGCCATAGATCAATTTCTTAAATTCTCGATTGGCAATCCCATCTGGATCGTCATTGCGACGGGCAATTCCACCCTTAGCCTGTGTCTTAGCTAAGTCTAGCTTTTCTTGAGCAAATGCTGGCGATCGCAACACCTCAGCAAACAGCCCAAACACTGTTTCTAAATCTTCACTGAGTGCCTCAAAGCTAGCATTACCAGCAGCTTCACTAATACTAGTTTCCACCGCCGCCGCCCGTTGTTCCAATATCTCGTTGAGTTCATCAGGCGAATGCTTCTTGGTTCCTCCAGTCCGCATCACCGCGCCTGTAAAACCAGCTAAACCAACTTTTTCCATTGGTTCCAAGCGATTTCCTGTTCGCACAAACGCCGTCCCATTCACCAACGGCAATTCGTGATCCTCCATCAAATAGACAACTAAGCCGTTTTGAAGCACAAACCGCTCATACTTGGGTAACTTAATCTCAGGTAGCGGTGGCAACTGCAATTCTGTGTAATGCTTCGCCTCAGCCGTCGCCGCCAGAGAAAAGTTACAAGTTAAAAGTAAACACGCAAAAACAGCAATCAAAGCATAAACAAGCCTCTTCCCATTTTGGATTTTGAACACCATCCGCCTTTTACTCTTCACCTTGTGCCTCTGCATACTCTCTTCCTTGGTATCCTTCGTAGTTCGTTTCTCTTAAGCTTCTTTTGACAACAGCTTACCAATCGTCCGATTTTTTGCCGTAAACGTTTCCTTCGCTACTCGCACAATATCAGTCGTCGTCACCGCCGAAATGTCATCCAACTGCTTAAACAAATTCCGCCAAGAGCCAGTTTTCACCTCATATTCCAACAATTGTTGAGCCATCCCCATATTGGAATCGAGGGTACGTAACAAACTCGCCCGTGCTTGGGTTTTCACCCGTTCTAAATCAGCCACCGCTACAGGCTCAGTTTTTAATTTGTCAATTTCTTGACGCAAAGCCACTGCCAACTCATCAACTGTATGACCAGGAGCCGTGAGAGCATAGAATAACATCAGGTTTGGATACTTATCTCCAGGAAATCCGCTAAAACCTTGGGCATTTAGCGCCAAACGCTGCTTTTCTACCAAAGATTTATACAGCCGCGACGTGCGCCCATCACTTAATAAACTGCCAATGATTTCATAGACTGCATTATCTGGATGAGTCACTGCCGGACGATGATAACCTTCTAAATACCAAGGTTGAGAAGGTAGCTGTAAAGTAACTTCCCGTGTTTGTTGTTGTGGCGGTTCCACCGGGATTTGTTCAACAGCTTTGGTTTTGGCTTCATAGCGGCCAAAATAAGTTTGCGCCAGTTTTTTCACCTCAGCCGGGTTAACATCTCCGACAATGGCAATGGTCAAATTACTTGGTACGTAGTGAGTATCAAAAAACTTTTGGACATCTTCTGGTGTCAGATTGCGAATATCTTCGTCATAACCAATCACCGGACGTCTGTAAGGATGAGCTTTGTAAGCAGTATCGATAAATTTTTCCACCATCATGCCAATGGGTGAATTATCTACCCGCATCCGTCGTTCTTCTAAAATTACATCTCTTTCTTTATAAAACTCACGACGAATGACAGGATCGAGAAATCGCTCCGATTCCAACGACATCCAAAGTTCCAGCTTATTAGCAGGAAAGCTGTACAGATAGCGGGTAGCTTCAGTTGATGTATTGGCATTTAAACCCACGCCTCCCGCTTGTTCGACAATTTGCCCCAATTCATTTTGTTTGACAAGCTTGGCTGCTTGCGATTCCACTTTCTTAAACTCAGCTTCTAACCGAGCAACCTCATCTTTTTTGCCATCGGCTTTTGCTGTTTGAATTTGAGCATCTAACCTTTCTAAAGCTTCAAGTAGTGGTTTTTCCTTTTTGTAGTCTTCTGTACCAATGCGCGTTGTGCCTTTAAATGCCAAATGTTCCAGAAAGTGAGCTACGCCAGTTTTGCCATCTGGCTCATCCACACCACCGACATTCGCGTATGTAAGAAAAGAAACTACTGGCGCTTGATGCCGTTCCAAAACAATGAATTTCAGACCATTGTCGAGGCGAAACTCCGTTAACTGCTTGATGACTCGATCCAGATAAGGTTGGATCGAACTTTGAACTGGCGGGGTTTGAGTTTTGGTTTCTTGAGGAGAAGGTGCTGTTTGAGTTTGAGCCAGAGCCATTTCTGGTAGTAATCCCCACCAGAGAACGATCAAAGCTAACAAAGTGACAAACAACCGCCGCAATATGACAGATACTTGATCTGACCAATCCAAAATCGTTCGACTGAGCGAAGTCGAAGTCCCCAATCTAAAATCTAAAATTGACCGACTGATCTGGTTCATAAGCGAAAATTAAGATAAAGTTACATTACCTAAATAACAGGATACTTAGCAAAAGGGCGTTAATCTTGTATTAAGCTTTCAGTGGGTCTTTGTACTTGACATTAGACAATAATGCTACAAGTCCTGTTCCGGATATCTAACCATAACTGTTATGCGAGTTTTTAATTCTTCCCCGCCTTCAGAGGCTCAGACGCGCACCCGGATTTTGCAGGCAGCACAACGGTTGTTTGCCTCTCAAGGATTTGACGGTACTACCACCCGCGACTTAGCACAAGCAGCAGGTGTAGCTGAAGGCACTCTGTTTCGTCATTTTCCCAATAAAAAAGCGATTTTGGTGGAAGTAGCCACGAATGGTTGGGTAGAGATTCTCACCGATTTGCTAACAGAATTGAGTGAAATGGGCAGCTATAAAGCCGTAGCTCAGGTGATGCGCCGTCGGATGTGGAATTTTCAAAAAAATGCCGATTTAATGCGCGTTTGTTTTATGGAAGTGCAGTTTCACCCCGACTTGCGCGATCGCATTCAATTAGAAGTCATTACCAAAATGACCGATGTCGGCGAAGCATTCTTTCAAACAGCGATGGATAAAGGCATTTATCGTCAAACTGACGCCAAGCTAGTTGCCAAAGTTTTTTTAGGAATGTTTGCGATCGCAGGTTTTTCCAACAACACCATCATAGAACCTGACGCTTCCCCCCAACAAATGCAGGAAATGGCCGAAGGACTCGCTGATATCTTCCTTAATGGTGTTTTAGTAAAAGAGTAGGGAATTGGGCATTGGGCATAGAAGATTATGAAAAAGGGTAAAGGGGAAGGGGGAAGGGGGAAAGGGTTTGTTTCTTTATCCTTTTCCCTTTAACCTTGCCCCTTTGTCCTCTCATCTCCCTCATCACCCCAGTCCCTAATCCCCAGTCCCCAGTCCCCAGTCCCCAGTCCCTAATCCCCAATCCCTAATGTTTTCGCTTGCTGACTCCACTGTTGTACTAGCTCAATTGCTGGACACAAATCTCGTCGCTGCATTGTTGCTACTTGCAAGCGCATAATTTGTTGGTGCAATCTGTGAGTGGGAGTTTGAGCTAACTGCACTACAGAACCAATACCCGCATGGAGCAATAAACCACAATATTGTGTACCTACACTAGGAATACGCGCCAAGTCAGCTAAAGCCATCCATTTATTTATATGCTGAAGATGAATCTGTAGTTTATTTGCTAACGCTAATCTTTCTTCTAGAGTTTTCCCTTGTTTGAATAGTACGACTGTGCTACTAATCCCACAATTTTGCAGTTGACATTGTTCCTCGTGGCTCAACCCAGGTAGTTGCTCAATTGGCCAGTCACGAGATTGCATAGTACTTCTACTATCTTTGTGTTTAGCAGACATTTTTCTAAAATATAGGCTTCTTGAAATATTGTGACGCGATCGCGCAAACTACGTTCAAAGTCTTTTACCTTTGATGCTACTCAATGCTGAGTCTGAGGATGAGGGAGATATCAATTCAAAATTCAAAATGATGCTCTCTACGAGACGCTGCTCGTAGCTTGTTTCTTGGTAAGAGTAAGCGGACTCGCTAACACTGCGCTAAAAAATTCAAAATTAAAGAACTTCTGCCTTCTGCCTCCTGCCTTCTGCCTTCTGCCTCCTACTGTATTTGTTGGAAGTCCCTTACCAAGTTGGATCGCTAAACAAATTAATTGTTAATTCCTTCCGTGGTGGTACTGCGGTGATACAAGCACGGATGATCTCTCCATCCTCTAACTCCACAGTGCAAGCGTGACAAGACCCCATGAGACAACCGGTGGGAATAAATACCCCAGCCCTCTCTGCTACATCTAAGAGGGCTTCTCCCACCTCGGCATCTACTGTGACATCATCTGGTAAAAAGCGGACACGAACAATCATCAGTGTTACGCATTTAATTTAGTCTTGTCATTCGTCCTTTGTCAGTCGTCCTTTGCAAATGACAAATGACTAATGACGGTCTTAACGAAAAAATCTGCATTTCAATGTATTTTAGCTTAAGACAAAAACAGACTTAAGTCTAAATGGCTTTCAACTTCAGTGGCTAGGGAATCCAAAATCTGCTCTCGCTGTTCTCGATAGTTAGCAACACCAGTGGGCAAAGATTTTAAACCCCGCTGTTGACGGAGGCGATTTAGCCAAGCTCGTCGCCAAGGGCCGTTATCAAACAGCCCGTGAAGATAACTTCCCCACACCGATTGACAACTATCCACTAATCCTAAATTAATATCGTCAAATAGGGCATGGTAGGATTGGGGGTCGATGCCTTGTTGTTCGATGCGCGATCGCCCTTGGTGGATTTCAAAGCCATTGACTGGCAAGCCCTGTTGCGGATAATTTGAGCTAACTTGGCGTTGGCGAGCAATTTTTTGTCCTGTAATTACAGTTCTGATTGGTAAAAGATTTAACCCTTGAAATCTGCCAGCTTGTCCTTCTATTCCTTCTGGATCGGCGATGATTTGACCAAGCATTTGATAGCCACCGCAGATACCTAAAACCGTCCCACCAGAAGCAGCATAGTTTTGGATAGCTTCTGCCATACCGCTTTTTTGCAGTAGTAGTAAATCAGCAATCGTAGTCTTTGTGCCTGGAATAATCACGGCATCAGGATGTCCTAAATCTTGCTTAGGACTTAAGTATTTTACTGAAACTGTACTTTCTGATTCCAGTGGGTCAAAGTCGGTGAAGTTGGCAATTCTTGGTAAGCGGATAACGGCAATGTTGAGATCCGTTTGGGCTTTATTCGACGATGATTGACGTTCTAGCAGGTCAAGAGAATCTTCTGCTGGAAACATTTCTTGCAAGTAAGGTATAACACCGATAACCGGGATACCTGTCCGTTCTTCTAACCATTTTATCCCCGGATCTAGGAGCGATCGCTGTCCTCGGAACTTATTAATTACTACACCCTTAATTAGGGCGCGTTCATCTGGTTCCAATAACTCTAGAGTGCCTACCACGTGGGCAAAAGCACCACCCCGATCAATATCAACTACTAATATTGTTGGCGCATTCAAATATTTTGCCACCCGCATATTAGTTAAGTCGCGGTGCTTGAGGTTAATCTCCGCTGGACTACCAGCACCTTCACAAACCAGCAAATCAAATTCTGTTCCTAAATGCTGTAGCGATTCTTCAATTGTCCGCCACCCCAATTCAAAATATTGCTCGTAGTAATCTGAGGCACTCACTTTACCTACAGACCTACCTTTAATAATTACTTGGGAGGTCATATCTCCTTGGGGTTTGAGTAAAATTGGGTTCATTTCTACCCAAGGCACTACTCCCGCCGCCCAAGCTTGTACTGCTTGGGCATAGCCAATTTCTCCACCACTGGCAGTGACATAAGCATTTAAAGCCATATTTTGACCTTTAAAAGGAGCCACTCGCCAACCACGCCGCGACAGAATACGACAAATAGCTGTGGTTAAAAGTGATTTCCCTGCATGGGATGTTGTCCCCACTACCATAATTGATTTCATAGTTTGCTATTTAGTTAGTTTTTCTAGATAAGGGTGAATTTTAGGAGTGAATAGTCACCAGACAATCCATCCATCATTTAAAAAGCAGGAGCAGGGAGAATGGAGCAAAGGGAAAATTCCTCTCCTCTATACCCTTCACCCTGCCTCTCTGCCTCTTTTCCATGCCCAATGCCCCATGCCTAATTCCCAATGCCCCATTCACAAATTTAAGTCAAATGATTATGGTAAAGACTTCATGAATAGATGTGATGTTTCCGTATATATTGTTCCCTTTGATTCCCTAATCCTAACTCTTTGGTTTTTTATTCTCAGGACTTACGCAAACAATAGCCGAAACACTGATTTTCATGTAGGGGCAATTCATGAACATTGGTGTCAACTTCAGCTAGAAATAGCTNNATCTAGTCACCTTCAGATGACTTTCGCTATGATTCTTGGAACTTCAGTTCCTTGCGGGACATAGTTTTTGCGTTAAGTTGACACCAATGATTCATGAATTGCCCCTACAGCGTATAGTTTTGCGTAAGTCCTAATTCTAAAAAGGTATCCGTAACCAACGAATCACAATATCGGATAAACGATCGCGCCATGAAGCAGTCCGCCAATTTTTTCCCTGGTACTGTTCCACCAACTGGCGTCCTAGGGGAGTGAGGCGAAAACTATCTGTAATCCCCTGACCATCGACTTCTCGACGCAATACACCCACTTGAATCAGCCAGCCTAGGGCGTTATCACATGCTAATTCTGATAAAGGGCGCTTAGTATAGCCCTGCTTTAGTCCATTTTCTAAGGCGATCGCAGCTAATGACACACTCTGGTGTCCCATGACTTCAAATAAAGATACGTTAAAGGGTGAACACACTAGCGATCGCTCGGCTCTTTCTACTGTGCTTTGAGGATAGACAAAAATATTTGGGTTTTGGGAATCAACAGCAGGCATTGTGTATGGGTAGAAATTTTTCTTCTCAAAAAGATTAATTTTAGAATTGATTTTTTTGTAGCAGATATTTTATTTAACCAAAATTAGTTACCTAAAGTATAGTTCTGCTATTTTTTGATAATTATATTTAATCATTATAAATTAATGTAAAATTTCAAGTGCATCAACAATCTGAAACAGGAAAGGTTAATTATGCCTCTAGCAGTTGGTACGGATGCACCTGCATTTACCGCCAAAGATACAAACGGCAACACAGTCTCTTTATCTGATTTTGCCGGAAAGACAGTCGTTTTGTATTTTTACCCCAAGGATGACACGCCAGGCTGCACCAAACAAGCCTGTAGTTTTCGGGATGCCCAGTCTCAATATCAAGGAAAAGATATTGTAATCTTGGGAGTCAGTGCAGATGATGAAGTCTCCCATCAGGCATTTACCCAAAAATATAATTTGAATTTTCCCCTACTGGCCGATAGCGACAAATCCCTCATCAAAGCTTTCGATGTGGATGGCGGCGGTTATGCCAAGCGCGTTACTTACGTAATTGACCCTAGCGGTAAAATTACCCATGTTGACACCAGTGTAAATACCACCACCCATGCTAGCGATGTTTTAGCTGTACTAGGGTTGTAGTTTTTTACCTGATAACTAAGGATTTTTTAACTAGTCTTAACCCCAAGCCTTAGTAGTGTGTCAAGTTTAAATTGAGAAACAAGTTCGTAGTAAGGACTTTAGTCCTTATTTTCTAAGCACTGAAGTGCTTACTACAAACCCTCAAAACTAGCTTAGGCATTGTACTAAAGGCTTGGGGTTCTTTGTTTGATTTCAGTTACCTGATGATGGTGTAGCCGATGGCGGTGTAACTGATGGTAGTGTAACCGTTGGCAAACTGGGGGTTGCTTGCTGTTGCTGACCTTGAATTAGTTTTTGTTGCCTTGCTTTAAATGCTGCTGCTGCTGAGTCTAATTTTTCGTTCTGTTGGTCAGAATTCCAGTTGAGAGTCCCAAAATTCGCCCGATGAATCAGATCAAACATATTGAAATTATCTGAGTTCGTGCGGGAGAAAGGGTCGGTATTTTGGTCTGTTGTACTATTACTGGGAAAAGCATCGGCTGGGCTGCTGATTTGAGCCGAACTGGGTTGAGCCATGAGCAAGGAAGCAAAGCTGATTCCTGCCACGCTGGCTACAAAGAGTCTAGTAATTTGTAAAAATGGTTTTTTCATGGGATTTTGACGCTAAAATTGCTCTATTTTATCTCTTTAAGCAAGAGTCCGCCGCAGTTGGGGTTGAATACTCAGCAAGGCGACAAGGGCAAAGCCAAACAACACCAGCAACGCTCCCCCAAAGGTAACATCACCCCAAGGAGCCTGCATTACTACACTACCTAGTCCCCAATCACTGTGGAGATAGAGATAGCGAATTGGTTCGATCGCATAACTGAGAGGATTCAAGGTAGCGATAACCTGCAACCACTGAGGCATGAAGGATAGAGGTGCCAAAGCAGTACTAGCAAACAATAATGGCAGGTTCGTAACGAAAATCACTGCAATCAATTCAATGTGTCCGGGTAGAGCGAAAGCTAAACCGAGGGAGATGGCTGTTACACCCAAAGCTAAGAGTAAGACAATTAGAGCGATCGCACTTAAACCTACTGCATCTGGTAGTCCAGCCCCCAAGAATGCCGCTGCTGCTACAATCACTGCTGCTTGCAGCAAACTTTGGCTGATGATGAAGATGGCTGAAGCAAACACAATAGAAAACCGTGATGCTAAGGGTGCTACCAGCAAACGATTCAAAAAGCCAAACTCACGGTCAAACATTACCGGCAAACCAGCATTTAGCGCCCCAGCAAAGGCTGTAAACACAATTATGCCAGCAGCCAAAAATTGACCGTAATTTGTTGTATTACCAAATATACCTTTGGGAGCATTTTGGAACAAAGCGCCAAATAGTATCAACCACATTACTGGCTGAATAATTCCAGCAATCAAAGATGAGGGACGGCGTTGCAACTGAATAAACAAGCGACGAGTTAAAGCCAGCGTCTCTTGTACCAATTCACCGAAAAAGTTAGGTGCAGTATTAGCATCTGCTTGCGGCGATGCTAGCGGCTGCCAATTGATATCAGATTTAGGAGTAACACTCATGGCAATTTTGGATTTTGGATTTTGGATTTTCGATTGGGGATTGGGATTAGGGTAAAGGTGACAGGTGACAGGGAATAATCTGTACCCTCTAACCTGTCACCTATTCCCTTCTTCACTCCCCATTCCCTATCTCATATTTTGCTTTTTTTCAGCTTTGGGATCGCGAGTGGCAACGGCTGCGAGTTCTGCATCCATCAGGGTGCGTCCTGTGGCAGCGAGGTAAACATCATCGAGGCTGGGGCGAGATTGGGCGATGCCAAAGATGGGCAAGCCAGCAGTATTCAGCGCTTGCTGTATGTTAATCAGAACATCGTTTTGAGGTGTCACCACCAAGTTAAGGGAATTCCCTTGAGCGCTGTTGATGATTACTTCTTGGACAAAGGGCAAAGATTGCAAGAGATTTTTGGCAATTTCTGCTTCCTCAATGGGAGAAAACTCGCGGATTCGTAAGGTGATGCGATCGCCACCTACTTGATCTTTTAATTGTGAAGGTGTCCCACTTGCAATTACAACGCCGCGATCTATAATTGCCACGCGATCGGCTAAAGCGTCAATTTCTTCTAAATAATGGCTGGTAATTACTACCGTCGTTCCAGAGGCACGTAATTTTCTCAGGAAATCCCACACCACAAAACGAGTCTCTATGTCAAGCCCCACAGTTGGCTCATCCAACACCAAAACATCCGGTGCATGGAGCAATCCAGCAGCCAAGTCTAGGCGCTTGCGTAAACCGCCGGAATAGGTTCCTGTCTTTTTATTGGCGTATTCTTGCAAACCGAGTAAATCTAAGACTGTCTCAATGCGCTGTTTGGCTATTGCGCCTGGGAGGTGATAAAGTGCCGCTTGCAATTGCAGCAGTTCTTTTCCAGTCAACACCTTATCTATAGCGACTTCCTGAGCTACATAGCCTAATCGTTGTCTTGCGACTCTCGGATTATCTAAAACAGAGATGCCAGATACTTCGATTTTGCCAGCATCCGGTGTGGTCAGTGTACACAAGGCACGCAAGGTAGTAGTTTTCCCAGCACCGTTGGGGCCAAGTAAACCAAAAATTTCTCCTGGTTCAACCTGAAAGGAAACATCCTGGACGGCAACCACTGTACCGTAGCGTTTTTGCAGATTTTGAATTAAAACGGCGGGAGCCATGACAGCCTATCCCCAACTATACAAATCTCAATAAAGTCTATCCTTATTGTAGAAGGTAGGGAGCAAGGAAATAGCGCATGAGCGAAAATCTGTAAATAAGTTCGCGTCATGCGCTATGCTGCCAAAAATTTTTAATTATTTTAGGCAAGTTGTTTGATTACGTTTGTAGCGAAATAAACCAAATGCTACAGCAATTAATCCTAATCCTGGAAGATTTGCTGGTTCTGGAACCGGAGTCGGAGTAGCAGTCGGAGTCGGAGCCGGAGTCGGAGGCTGAGTGTAGTACTTAGTTGGGACATCTGGCAGATCACCATTAAACAGATAGTTGTGAGACTCACCATTTCCTGTCAAGGAAGCTACTACCACATTGCCGTTAACTTGACCGTTATTGAAATTGAAATTAGCCAAAGGAGCAAGAATACTACCTTCGATGCCAATCCCACTAGCAGTTAGGTTTGTTGCTTCATAGAAGTTGTAGATCACCTTTTGTTTATTTGTGCCAATGATATTGAAACCAAAGTTTTGCAAGGACACATCCTTACCGCTGATATTGACAACGATAGTCGAATTTGCATCCCCCTTAATTTCAAAATAGTTGGTCTTGGAGACAGATGAGCCTGCAAGATTAAAAACATTGAAAGCAGTACCACTTCCACTCAGGTTAATAGCACCCCAAGGTTGAACTGTTGTGTTACCAGTAGGAGTCAAGGTTGCTAAATATTCAGATAGCGATCGCAATTCTTTCCCTGCTGCATCAAAGTCGATAGGATTACCCTGGCTGAGGGTTCCCTGTGGAAATCCCACATTGCCGGACACATTAGCGCTACCTCCGTAGACAGCATTACCGTGGTAGACTTGACCGTTGCTTAAAGATAAGTTTTGCCCAGCTACTACGACGTTACCGCTATTGCCAGAAAGTCTGCTTCCAAGTCCGCCAACGAAATTCACGTTACCGCCAGCAGCAAGTTTTCCTTCAATATCTGTATATTGTTGAGAGATATCTCCCAAAACAAACACATTGTAATCAGAGGCAGCGCCTAACTCAACTGCATTCGCTCTTGCTGAGAAACCCAGCGCCAGAGTAACTACAATTGGAGCGGCTACTAGTCCCCAAACATAATAGGTTTTGGATGTCATCTTTTGTTTTAGGAATCATCAACATGATCCTATGGGTACAAATCAAAGATGGCATTAGTCTGCTAGCTCTTTTCATTGAAGTTTCATACCTAGCAGAATTACTGTATATTTTTACCTAAAATTTCCATTCAACCGCAGATTTACTGTTGACTATAACGCTTAAAAAACTAGTAGCTATGGCGATCGCATTTGAGGTGTTTACTACTGCCAGTAGTTAGCTAATTTAGGCACAATTCTATGTTAATCGACACTTTATTTGATGTCAGCAATGCTATAAGGATCATCTTTGATTGTTGAAAAAAACCGTACAACTCAAAAACCCTTCTTGCCTTCTTGCCTATTGCCTTCTTGCCTATTGCCTATTGCCTATTGCCTATTGCCTATTGCCTATTGCCTATTGCCTAATAATGGTATGACTCAAATTTGTGAGGCAATTACTCAGACAGTTTCACATTACCTGGCAAGTTATTTTTTAAATTTTGGATTTTGAATCTCCAATCCAAAATCCAAAATCCAAAATCTAAAATTCGCTGAGAGTCTACTTACATCCTAAAGAGTTGCGAGTCTCCACACCAGTTTTAGAATTCACACCACTTGCCTTAACACAAAGTTTTTTCACTTGTATCCCATCTAAAATTGCATTCGTAAAATCAGCACCCGTGACATTTACATCATCAAAAGTGGAACGCAGCATCATTGCATCGGTCAACACAGCATCACTTAAATCAGCATTTTTAAACCTTGTGAGATAGGCTATGCCTTCACTAAAATCAACACCATGCAGATTTACTCCCTCCAAGACGCTACCGTTAAACACACCGCCACGTAAGTCAGCATTGCTAAAATTAGCATTCTCTAATTTGAGATTAGTAAACTCAGTGCCAATTAAACTTTGACCAGAGTAATCTTTGCCCTTAAGTTCATCATTACCCACAGAACGGGTAATACTGGAAGAACTTGCAGCTTGTGCCGATAGGGGAAACCAAAAAAGAACCATAGCTAAGACAAAGCTCGCTAACAGTCGCCAATATTTCATAATGTCTTCTTAATAAATCTCAACACTTGCACCATTAACTATTAAACCTCACAGAAGGCGACAAAGGGAGTGAAGAAGGGAATAGGGTGCAGGTTACAGGGGTACAGATTATTACCTATCACCTGTGACCTGTCACCTCTTCCCTAATCCTATGCCCCATGCCCCATGCCCTAATTTGATACACAAGGCTGTAAAACCATAAAGCATCTCTTAGGATGATAGATGTTGAGGTGCGATGCCTAACGGCAAGTTGCTCCGCATCTACGCAAAATTACCTGTGGCTAATCAAGAAGACAACGCCCAATCTCTGGCGCGAACCCCTTTATATCAAGTGGGTGTAGAACTCAAAGCTCGCTTTACTAGCTTTGGCGGCTGGGAAATGCCCGTCCAATTTAGTGGCATTAGCCGCGAACACGAGGCTGTAAGAAATACAGCCGGAATGTTCGATATTTCCCACATGGGCAAATTTACCCTCCAAGGTAAAAACCTCATTTCCCAACTCCAACCATTAGTGCCTTCCGACTTGAGTCGTTTGCAACCCGGTCAAGCACAATACACCGTGTTGTTAAATCCCCAAGCCGGAATTATTGACGACATCATTGTTTATTATCAAGGTGAAAACGCTGCTGGTATACAGAGAGCATTCATCATAGTCAATGCGGCAACCTCCAATAAAGATAAAGCATGGCTATTGCAACACCTTGACCTGGATAAGGTTCAATTCCAAGACCTTTCACCAGAAAAAGCCTTAATTGCCGTGCAAGGGCCAAAAGCAATTAAATATCTCCAGCCCTTAGTGCAAGAAGACCTAAGACCAATCAAAGCCTTCGGACATCTAGAAGCAACCCTACTAGGGAAACCCGCCTTCCTGGCCCGCACAGGTTACACCGGAGAAGATGGCTTTGAGGTAATGGTAGATCCGGCTGTAGGAGTAGAATTGTGGCAAACCCTCAATAAAGCTGGTGTTATTCCCTGTGGACTTGGTGCGAGAGACACTCTGCGGCTAGAAGCGGCGATGGCACTTTACGGACAAGATATCGATGACATCACCACACCCTTAGAAGCAGGTTTGGGCTGGCTAGTTCACTTAGATACCAAAGGCGATTTTATTGGTCGGGAAGTTTTAGCACAGCAAAAAGCCAGTGGAGTGCAGCGCCGATTGGTAGGTTTGCAAACCCAAGGACGCAACATTGCTCGTCACGGCTATCAAGTGTTATCCGCAGGTAAAATCGTGGGAGAAGTTACCAGTGGAACTCTATCGCCCACACTTGGTTATCCCGTTGCCTTAGCCTACGTTCCCACACAGTTAGCAACTGTTGGTCAGCAGCTAGAAGTTGAAATTCGTGGCAAAGCTTATCCAGCAGTTGTGGTTAAACGTCCCTTTTATCGGTCAAAAAATCGTGTCACCAACTAACAAGCGCCAAGGTTTTTGAGGAATAATGTGTTGTGAGTTACTCAATCTACAGTAAGGTTCATTACCAGATATGGCTTGGATGACTGTTAGGGCAATAATTTTTTTGATAAGGGAGAGGAAGTGATATGTCTTTTGAATATCCTCAAGATTTCAGATACCTGGATTCTCATGAATACGTGCGAATAGATGGTGAAATTGCCACTATAGGCATTACTGAGTTTGCCGTACATGAGTTGGGTGATATCGTCTTTTTGGAACTGCCAGAAATTGGCGATGCTCTTACTAGAGGAGAAAACTTTGGCACAATTGAATCAGTAAAAGCCGTTGAAGAACTGAATTCACCAGTAACCGGCACAGTTATAGAACGCAATGAAGCCTTGATTAATTCTCCCGAAGAAGTATCAGAAGACCCCTACGGTGAAGGATGGTTTTTGAAAGTGCGCGTCAATGACCCTGGTGAAGTTGAGGATGCGTTGACAGCAGATGAGTATCGCGCTCAAGTAGAAGGCGAGTAGGGAGTGGGGAATGGGGAATGGGGAATAAGGAAAAGGTAAAATTTTCTCCCTAATCTCCCCCATCTCCCCCCCGAAGAGAAGTCATGAAATTTAGATGAACTGAAAAGTTACACCTACTTCTCATGAGTATTTATTGCAAAATATGAAATAGTACCATCTGGAGAGTAATTTGTGGTATTGAACGCCCCTATTCTCAAGTCTAATGAGCAGCAAGTGCTGGACGAAAAAAGTCAAAAGTTAAGTAGTTTTGTGCCAAGACACATTGGCCCGAACTCCGATGACATCCAGCAAATGCTTAAGGTTCTGGGGTTTCCCAGCCTGGATGCTCTAATCGACCAAACAGTTCCGCAGGCAATTCGGCTGAAGCAACCGCTAAAGTTACCAGCAGCAGAAAGTGAGTATGCAGCACTGGCATCTTTAAAAAAAGTTGCTGCCAAAAATCAGGTTTTCCGTTCATACATTGGTATGGGCTATTACGACAGTATTACCCCACCTGTGATTGGGCGTAACATCCTAGAAAACCCTGGTTGGTATACTGCCTACACTCCTTATCAACCAGAAATTGCCCAAGGGCGATTAGAAGCGTTGCTGAATTTCCAAACCCTGATTATTGATTTAACAGGTTTGGAAATTGCCAATGCTTCATTACTGGATGAAGCCACAGCCGCCGCTGAAGCGATGAGCCTAAGCTATGGTGTCTCCAAAAATCAGGCAAATGCCTATTTTGTCTCTCGTGACTGCCATCCCCAAACCATTGATGTGTTGCAAACACGTGCTAAACCATTGGGGATTAAGATTATTGTTGGCGATCATCAAACATTTGATTTTGATCAACCAATTTTTGGAGCTGTTCTGCAATACCCTGCTAGTGATGGCACCATTTACGACTACCGCGCTTTTATCGAAAAAGCCCATGCTAAGGGTGCATTGGTGACGGTAGCAGCAGACCCTCTAAGTTTAACTTTACTGACCCCTCCTGGGGAATTTGGCGCTGATATTGCTGTCGGAAGTACTCAGCGGTTTGGTATTCCTTTGGGGTTTGGGGGGCCTCATGCGGCATACTTTGCTACGAAGGAAGAGTATAAACGGCTGGTTCCAGGGCGAATTGTAGGTGTATCAAAAGATGCCCAAGGTAAACCTGCATTACGTCTAGCCTTGCAAACCCGCGAACAGCACATCCGCCGCGAAAAAGCTACTAGTAATATTTGTACTGCACAAGTGCTACTGGCGGTGATGGCGAGTATGTACGCCGTCTATCATGGCCCTACTGGACTTAAGCAAATTGCCGAAAATATCCACTCTTTGACAGTGTTGCTGGCGGAAGGTCTGAAGCGTTTGGGTTACAGCATCGCTTCCAAAGATTTCTTTGATACGCTGCGAGTAGAACTGGGAAGACACAATTTAAAAGATATTTTGACAGCTAGCGAACAGCTTCAAATTAACCTACGGGTTTTTGATGCAACTACTGTTGGTATATCGCTGGATGAAACAACTACACCAAAAGACTTAATCGACCTCTGGAAGATTTTCGCTGGTACAAATGATTTACCCTTTACTTTAGAAGAATTAACTTCTTCCTCATCCTCCCATCTTCCTCTCTCCCGTACAAGTACATATCTCACTCACTCAGTATTTAACCGCTATCACTCAGAAACCGAGTTATTGCGCTATCTGCACAAGCTGGAAAGCAAGGACTTGTCGCTAACGACATCGATGATTCCCTTGGGTTCTTGCACAATGAAGTTGAATGCAACTGCTGAGATGATTCCGGTAAGTTGGGAAGAATTTGGCAAGATTCATCCATTTGCCCCGGCGTCGCAAACGCAAGGTTATCAAATCCTATTCCAGCAGCTTGAGACATGGTTGGCTGAAATTACTGGTTTTGCTGGTATTTCTCTACAACCAAATGCTGGTTCTCAGGGCGAATACGCAGGACTTTTAGTAATTCGTCAGTATCACGAAAATCGGGGTGAAGCACACCGCAATGTTTGTTTGATTCCCACTTCTGCACATGGGACAAACCCAGCAAGTGCAGTGATGTGCGGAATGAAGGTGGTGGCTGTTGCCTGTGACTCACAAGGTAATATTGATGTTGCTGATCTGAAGGCTAAGGCAGAAAAACACAGCAATGAATTAGCCGCCTTAATGGTGACATATCCATCAACTCACGGTGTTTTTGAGGAACCAATTCAGGAAATCTGCGCTGTTGTCCACAGTCATGGTGGACAAGTTTACATGGATGGGGCAAATATGAACGCCCAAGTGGGAATTTGCCGTCCTGGAGATATTGGTGCAGATGTCTGCCATTTAAATTTGCACAAAACCTTCTGTATTCCTCATGGTGGCGGTGGCCCTGGTATGGGGCCCATTGGTGTTGCATCTCATTTAGTACCTTTTCTCCCAGGACATCCTGTGGTAGGGATTGGGGACTGGGGACTGGGGACTAGGAAAGAGGAAATACCCAATACCCAATACCCAATCCCCAGTACGCAGCATATTGGTGCTGTTGCGGCTGCGCCTTGGGGTAGTGCGAGTATCCTGGTGATTTCTTGGATGTACATTGCAATGATGGGTGCAGATGGTTTAACCCATGCAACTAAGGTGGCAATTCTCAACGCTAACTACATGGCTAAAAAACTGGAATCGTACTATCCGGTTTTATATCAGGGGAAAAATGGTCTAGTTGCCCATGAGTGTATTTTAGATTTGCGATCGCTAAAAAAATCCGCTGCGATCGAAATCGATGATGTCGCCAAGCGTCTCATGGATTATGGTTTCCATGCGCCGACTGTCTCCTGGCCTGTAGGAGGTACAATCATGGTGGAACCTACAGAAAGTGAATCTAAGGAAGAGTTGGATCGTTTCTGTGATGCGTTGATTTCTATTCGCCAAGAAATTGCCGAAATAGAAATTGGCAAGGTGGATACCCAAGATAATGTTTTGAAGAACGCACCCCACACTGCTGAAAGTCTCATCACCGGAGAATGGAATCATCCTTATTCTCGCGAACAAGCTGCCTATCCTGCGCCTTGGACTCGTGAGTATAAATTCTGGCCTGCTGTCGGCCGCATTGATGCAGCCTTTGGCGACAGGAATTTTGTTTGTTCTTGTCTGCCAATGGATGCTTACTAAACTGAAGTTAGGAGTTAGGAATTAAAACTCTTAACTCCTCTTTAATGAAAATGAAAAAACAGATAGAAACAGATAAACACTGATGATTTACCTGTTTCTATCTGTTTTTGTTTGGTTCTAATATAGCCGTAGCCACATAGGTTAGGACATTTTGAAAACCCCAAGGCTAGGAATAGTAATACTTTTAAGTAATCGCACAGAATTATTTACACATGAGTTTCCAGTCTGGATAAGGGTTTCATGCCTTAGTTTTGTGTAATTAATTTTGTTTAACTACTTACCTCCTGCCTCCTGCCTCCTGCCTCCTGCTATACCTGGGAATTAGACGATTAGGCTTGTTGTATTTCTGGACGACCATCTTCAACCACAAATGAAGCCCGCTTACTAATCGTGCCATTTGGGGTTGTGACGTTTGACATAACCAAATAGTCTGTCTTCCAGGTTGTGGGAGTCAGCGTACAGCGAACATATCCCCGTTGATTATTGTAGAACTTAATGTGTGGGTTATCGGGTAAGTAAGCTTGAACGTTGGGGTTGCTGTCTGCCCCATCGCCACCGGAGCTAATTGAGGTAGCGACAAATTCACTTCCAAGTGTGGGGGATTCTGGGTTATCAAAGTTAGCCTTCAGATTCATCGCCCAGTTAGAATGCACATCACCTGCTAAGGATACTGGATTAGAGGGCTGGCGCTGTCCGAGGAAAGCCATGAGGCGATCGCGCGAAGCCACATAACCATCCCATTTATCCATGCTGTAAGTTCCGCCTTCCCCTGGTGTTGTGTCTCGTTGAGCAATCGGTACTTGCTGCGCCAAAACATTCCACTTAGCTTTTGAGCTATTTAGACCATCGAATAACCAATCTTCCTGTGCCTTGCCGGTAATCGTTGCATTCGGATCTAAATTTTCTGGGCAACGTTCTTTAGTACCATCGCCACAGGGCTGATCGGTGCGGTATTGACGGGTATCTAAAACATGGAAGGTGGCTAAGTTACCAAAGGAGAGCCGACGGTAAAGTTGCATATCGGGGCCAACAGGACGCGAGAAGGGGCGGAGTGGCATGTGTTCGTAGTAAACCTGATAAGCAATAGCTCGCCGTTGGAGGAAAATTGCCCGATCCTGATCTGGTTCAGTATCAATTTCGGAAATATCGTTGGCGTAATTGTTTTCTACTTCATGGTCATCCCAGGTGACAATCCACGGAAACGCTGCATGAGCTGCTTGCAGATTGGTATCGGTTTTATAGAGGGCGTGACGGTTGCGGTAATCTTCCAAAGTCACAATTTCTGCACTGTTGTGCTGTCTGGGGCCATTGTTTGAGATTCCCCCTTCATAGATGTAATCGCCAACATGCACTACTAAATCGAGGTCTTCCTGTGCTAGATATTTGTAGGCAGTATAGAATCCCTGCTGATAGTTTTGGCAAGAGACAAGGCCAAAGTTAAATTTATTCAAATAGCTATTTGCTAAAGGCGCTGTACGAGTGCGGCCAACGGGGCTAGCGTCTTGACCGACAAGAAACCGATACCAGTACCAAGTATCAGATTGCAGTCCTTCTACCACAACTCGAACTGAATGAGCTAGTTCTGGAGTTGCAAGTACCGTACCTCTAGAGACAATCCGCCTCATACTAGAATCAGTTGCTACTTCCCAGCGAATTGGCACATTTAAAGGTGGCATTCCACCTCCGTTTAGGGGTTCAGGAGCAAGACGAGTCCAGATCACTACGCTGGTAGGATAGGGTTCACCCGATGCAACACCCAAGGTGAAAGGATAATTGGAAAATCTGCTTCTAGCGATCGCTCTTTGAGAAGAAAATTGGTTAGCGATCGCTAAACCAGATAATGCTCCTGCTCCAACAATTAAGTTGCGTCGTTTAATTCGACTGTGGAGGAACTGCTCAAAATTCCGGTAATCTACCATTCTCTACTCCTCTACTCCTGACTAACAGGTAAGTTAAAGTACAGCAACAGCTAACACAAAAAAGGCAGGGTAATCGTAGTAAAAATTCATCACTAATTCCCTGACCAAAATGAGATTTTAATTCCCAATTTTCTCTTCTGCTCTCAATGTGTTAGATGTTGTTTTCTCACATAAAAGCCTACTAAAAAGAGATTAATCCTCGGCAAAGAAATTGTTAATATCAACTTAACAAGGTTAGATTTTAACCTTTTTCATTGATACTACTTTCCTCTTCATCATCCAGCCAAGGCTACAAACAAAGAGAGTGCCAACTAAAGGTGTAGGTTCAGGAACTTGTCTATAAGAAACTGTGCCTGATATTAGTTCAGCATCAGGAGAAGTTTTAGAGAAAATTGTGAAATCCTCACCAATAATTTCATAACTGATAGGATTAGCTTTATCATCGAACTGATAATCTAATGCAAAATATGTTTGTCCTGTTAAGGATGTAGTTGGGAAGACAAGAGGAAAATCTGGGTAGTTGGCATCATCTTGTTCAGTGTAAACAGTAGAGTCGCCATCAAATTTGAAAGAGAGTGACTGAATGCTAGCTTCAGGATTATAGTCATTGCTGAAGGTTGAGTCATCAAAGCTAAAAAAGCCACTTCCCTTAGTTACTGGACTATCAACTGTGAAAGCGTAATTAAGAATTGCAGCAGATGCAGATTTTGCATCTACGGTAGCAAAACCTAAAGTCAGAGTAGTAGCAGCAACCAATAATTTTGAAACCAATTTCATCTCAGTTTTCCTCACTATAAATTTCTCTAAGCAATTGCAACTACAAGTTATAAAAATAGCTTGTTTCTAAATTGCTTATTTTCCAAACGGATTATTCATAACTAGTAGAATAGTTATGAAATCAATCAATGATTTTCTTTTTCTCAAGAAAAAGAAACAAGTCTCCAATTGTTTAGAGACACCCCATTTTATGGTTATGAGTTTAAGCGGACTTTAATCAAAGGTAAAATTGAAGAAGAATTCAGAAGTCAGAATTCAGGAGTCAGAATAAAGAGGCTAGTTCGCGTAGCGTGCCGGAGATAATCGTATCCCAAAATAGCCTATTTCCGTTTTTAGTTTTAACACTTAACCTTAACTGAATTGTATTGCCTCTAATTCTTCCCTTACAGATAAAGGCTGATACCCCAATGTAAAAGCTTTGGAACTATCCAAAGAAACATCTGCTGGTCTAGGTGCTGCCATTTTCACATCTTGTTGTCGGCAGGATTTGAGTTTGGTGGCAGAAAGTTGAAATACTTCCACTAATATCTGTCCAAAATCATAACGCGAAATCCGCTCTTTACCACCTAAGTGAATGATGCCGTTAACTTTTTCTAATGCTAAGAAAAGTCCTTTGGCGGCAGTTGTTCCACTTACTGGTGTGCGAAATTCATCTATAAATAAACTTAGTTCTTCTTCGGTTTTTAAAGTTTCAATAAATGGCTGAATAAAACTTTTCGCTGTGGGTGTTGCTGCACCAAACATCAATGGCATTCGACACACTGCGGTCATGGGATATCTTTCTAGCATATCTGCTTCTGCGATCGCTTTTTGCTCACCGTAAAGATTGACAGGACACACGGCATCTGTTTCTCCATAAGGGGCATTTAAGCCATCAAAAACTAAGTCTGTTGAGGTAAAAGCACAAGGAATAGAATTATCCGCGCATAGTCCGGCAATATTGCAGGATGCTATAACATTAATTGCGTGCGATTCTTTAGGGTTAGTTTGACAGAAATTTGGTTGCGAATGTGCAGCAGTATGAATGACTGCTTCTGGCTTAACATCATTAAAAATACGTTTCAATTCCTGGAAATTTGTTAAGTTCGCTTTTAACATTTTCATGCCAGGAATCTCTAAAGGATGGGATAAATAAGTGCCATAAATCTCCCATTCTTGTTTTGCAAGCTGGCAAAGATGCCATCCCAAAAAACCACTTGCTCCAGTGATTAACAATCTTTTCATATTTTATTTAAAACTTATATTAATTCTACGATCATCAATTTTATCTCTGATAGTTCATTAGTTTGCATTCATTATAAAGCCGTGTTCTCATAGCGATACCTACGGTGGGCTGCGCCTACGCAGTTTCTTCAAAATTCTTTCCGTAATTTATTGCGTAGCTGATGTATCTTAATAATGCCAGGACTTACGCGGATTTGAGGGCAGATCATAATGTCTAAAAACATATTTGACGGATTGAATTTCACTGTTGGCATTATTGGTGCAGTGACAGGTGTTGCTGGTTTAGCTTTGGCATACCTTGTCGCTACTGGCTGGACTCCAGAAACACCAGGCTTCGGTTCAAAAGACCGCTTTTCTTGTGCTTTACAACCTGATACACAAAATGGTGGTGACGTGTGGACAGTGATGTATCGTAACGATCAGGGGAAAAAGCCTTGGCTGAGGATGGTCAACAGCTTTGGTGATGATTGGGATACACAAAAACGCTGCGATGTAATTGCTCAACGATTGGAAGCCTTTCGCCAAGATGGTTTAATTGGTTTGAGTTATCGTCCTGACCCAAAAACACCCAGCCAATCTGTAATCTGCGTCAATACCAAGCTAGATCGCAACAATTGTAATCTGTTGGTGACTCTCAAAGTTAGTGCTGATGGCTACGACTCGCTGCGACGGATGACAGAAGCTTTGAAGAATGGTACTACTGTTGAACAAGGTTCTGGTTCTGCAAATGCCTCTAATGCTACTGCTAACTCATCTGAGGTTAATTTTGAAAACTATCTGGCGGCTGAGGATATCAAAGCTGGATCAACTACTAGTAAATAACATTAATTTATTTTTAGGCTTAAATTTACGCCTAATTTGATCGCCCAAGCTGCTCCAGCAAACTCTTGCGATTATCGATCGCTATTTGATAATCAGGTTTGATACTAATCGCTTTATCGTATGATTTGAGCGCTTCATCGTACTGTTTTAAGTACCATAGTGACACCCCACGTGCAGTCCAAGCTTCATACTTGTCAGCTTTGATGGCAACTGCTTTATCATAAGATGCGATCGCCTCGGTATACCGTTGCAACCTCTCTAGGGAAACACCTCGACCATGCCAAGCTTCATGGTAGTCAGGTTGGATGGTGATCGCTTTATCATAAGATGCAAACGCCTCGGAATAGCGCTGCAACCTCTCTAGGGAAATACCTCGACCATGCCAAGCTTCATGGTAGTCAGGTTTGATGGCGATCGCTTTATCATAAGATGCGATCGCCTCGGAATACCGTTGCAAGTTAACTAGGGAAATACCTCGGTTATACCAAACTTCTTGGTAGTTAGGTTTGATGGCGATCGCTTTGTCGTCTGATGCGATCGCCTCGGAATAGCGTTGCAAGTAATTTAAAGCACTACCTCGATAAAGCAAAGCTTCGTAGTAGTCAGGTTTGATGGCGATCGCTTTGTCATAAGATGCGATCGCTTGTTCATACTTGTCTTTGACAAAGTAATCATTGCCTTCATTCAAAAAATCTTGGGACTTTTGAGTAGCCTCCGCTTCCGTAAGAATTTTGGAGACATTTACCATATATGTATTAATCGGAATACCCCATTTGAAAGTGCCAACTGCATCACCAGGTTGTGAATTCGCAATTGTTGTAGACTGCTGTTGTGGTGGTGGTGATTCCCCTTTAAGTTCAGCTTGTCTAGTAAGTTCTAATTCGGTACGCCCATGCACTGCAATCACTTCTCCCACTACATTCATCACGGGGCCCCCACTCATCCCTCCTGCGGTTGTTGCACTGTAGGAAATTCCATAGCCATCGGTTTGGCTGTCAATTGATGATACTGTACCGACAGTAAACTGCTTTGCCAAACTATTACCAGGAAAACCAGTGATGTAGATATTGTCTCCGAGACTCACTTTGTCAGAATTACCCAAGGGAAGGGCTTTATAAAGGCAAGTTCCATTATCAGGTTTAAATATCACCACAGCTAAATCTTGCTGGGCGAAGCGTTTGATATCTGCTACTTCCCAGATTTTCTGGTCGTTGGTTTGCAGTTGTAATTTGGCGCTGGGTGGTACTACATGACGCGCCGTAAGTACGGTACAGACTTCTTTATTTTTTCCCGGCACAAGAAATCCTGTACCTTGTCCTGCTTTATCTGCGTAGTTGATTAAAACCACGCTTTCCCCGGCTTGTTTGCCAATGTCGCCAGGTCTTTTGGGGCTGTTATTATCACAGCTGATGAGAGATAAAGCGACAAAACCAAAGGCAGCATACCAGTGCCAAGGTATCATATTATGCCTGTATAATTTAACTATTTAACTTATTATTGACTTGTCTTTTATTTTAAAGTAATTTATCTTACATTTTGCACCGGACGATTAGAATCGCTGCTACAGAGGGTATGAACCAATACAGTTCAGATAAGACCAAAACACTTGTAGAGACGGCGATTTATCGCGTCTCGAAAACCCACGATTTTGTACAATTAGCCCTTAACTGAACCGTATTGGGGTATGAACAGGAATAGAGTGGACTTGGACTTTAATTTTACGCCCAGTAATGATTAAAAATACTATTGCAATAATTCCTGAAACTGCTTTTTACTACGCACTTTGCTAAAATCTGGGTCAGTTTTTGCTAATTTCTTATATTTCTCAGGAACAAGCTTGATTGCTTTGTCTAGGTTCTCAATTGCTAATTCCAGATTGTTTTGTAAAGCATAAGAGCAAGCTTTATTGTAATATGCTTGGTGCAAGTCTTGTTTGATGGCGATCGCTCTATCATAAGATCCAATAGCATCTTTGTAGCGGTGTAGCTTTGTCAGAGCTATGCCTCGGTTAATTAAGGCTTCGTATTTGTCGGGTTGGATGGCGATCGCTTTGTCGTAAGATGCGATCGCATCTTTGTAGCGTTGCAACGATGTCAAAGCTATACCACGATTATACCAGGCTTCATATTTGTCGGGTTTGATAGCGATCGCAGTATCGTAGGATGCTAAAGCGTCTTTGTAGCGTTGCAACGATGTTAAGCCAATGCCACGGTTAATCCAAGCTTCAGGACTCTCAGCTTTGATTGCGATCGCTTTATCATAAGCTTTTATTGCATCTTCGTAACGTTGTCCATCTAATAAATTATTACCTTGAACAAAGAAATCTTCTGCTTTTTGCGTAACCTTCGCTTCTATGAAAAGTTGAGTTACATTACTTTCTTGCACAACTTGTTTGGTATTTTGTGTAGATGAGTTTACCCCACCACTACAGCCAAATGCTAAGAAAACTATTAAGTTCGATGCAATGAAGTAGCGCCGAAAAACCATGCTGTACCTACAAAATTTATAAGATGATGTTAAAAGTCGTTTGTTTTTTGAACATTATCAAAATACACTACTTCTTACCCATTAATTTCCTTATTTTTTGAGAAATAACTTGGTTTACGATGCATATAAGCTTATGAAAATCAAGCGTACATTACATTATCATATTAAATACACTTAAAGCAATTCCTGAGAACCTATTTCACTCAAAAAACTATAATTTGTGTTGCTATATTAAGTTGCCGCAGCTACCCCCGTGGTAGAAATCGCACTCATCTGGGACATTTCTCATTTGATTAACAAGGGTGCGATCGTACTAGCTTTTCACTAAACAATGATGTTAATTGCTTCATTATGTCAAGCAATTATTTAAACTAATCATCGTTCAAATTGCGTCTTTATCGCGATTGAAACTATGCGACTTCAAAGCGCATCAGCTTACCATTTATCGCTGGGACGATGCCAACTGCTGATTAGAATTTTATTGCCTACCGTAGGCAAAAGATGTTAGTTATAAAACCAATTCGTACTCTTGCTAACGCCCCGCTCCGCTAACGCAATTCGCAATTAAACTAAGCCAGACACTTGGGCCCGAATTTCTCACTCATAGTGTGGGAGGTGTAAGAGGTTTGTTGCTTTTTTCTATCTCCCCACACTCCTTGGATTTCTCACTTGTGAGAAATCCAGGTTTCGCCCACCAGGGGCGAGGTTTTAAACCTTCACTTTTTGATAAAGTGCAACTTGTAGGCGTGAAAGCTTGCCTTCATGTCTTTGTCATACCAAAATTATATTTTCAGTATCAAGACACAAAGGCACAAAATAGATGGTAATAGGCTCTATTTTACAATTTTTAAATGATACCAAATACCGACTCGACAGTTGACTTAATCGAATCACGAGCATCCTTTAAAGTTTGGCTAATGGGATGTTTCGCCTGCAAAAAGACACGCGCACAATTTCGTCCCGGCATTCCTGAAATTGAACCACCTGGATGAGTCCCTGCACCAGTCAAAAATAAGTTTTCAATTGGCGTTTTGTAGTTGGCTATTTCTGGCAAGGGACGGAAAAATATCATCTGATCTAAAGTCATGTCAACATGGTAATAATTCCCTTTATACGCACCTAATCTTTCTCCTAGTTCTGCTGGACTTTCTACACGACGGGCGATAGTTGCGTTCTTGACATTCGGTGCATAGTCCGCCAATTTATCAATCACTCTATCTGCAACTTTGTTTTTCAATTCATCTGTCCAACCAGTACCTTTTAAACCAGTGCCTTCTGCACCGGCAATTTGATAAGGGGCGAAATACTCAATCCATACAGTGTGCTTGCCAGGAGGTGCTAATGTGGGGTCTAAATAACTAGGCATCACCACATACATTGATGGGTCAGCATCAGGTATCTCTCCCAAGGTGCATTTACTATGAGCTTGTTCTACATGAGCTACAGAATCGGCAATTAAGATAGAACCGACGAGGTATTCGTCTTTGTGGGCGTGGTATGGAAAGCGCAGTGGTTCATCTAAAGCCAAATCTATTTTGAGGATGGTTTCGTTATTGTTAACGATGCGGCGTTCTAATCTTTCCCATAAATCTGGGTCGGCTCCATCAACATCGCTTTTATCAGTCATTTGTAAGAATAATCGCTTGGCATCAATATTAGAAATAACCCCGTATTTAGCGCGATATTCTTTACCACCAGCAACCCGCACACCTACAGCTTTTCCATCATCGATTAAAACTTTTTCCACGTGTTGATCTGTGAGAATAACGCCACCTTTACTTGTGACTAAATTCACCAAAGCTTGCACAAGTGCGCCAGTTCCGCCGCGAGGTCTGGCCATCCCTGGATTGTGGCGCATCGCCATCATGATTGCACCAATGGCAAGGGTTTTTTGTGATGGTGGCGCACCAAGTTCTGATGCTAGTCTAGCTAGTGGCGCTTTCAAAAATTCCTCATCAAACCACTCGTTAAGTAAATCCTCCGCGCTGTTTAGCATGGTGCGAATAAAGTCCAGCGTTTTGTTTGGAGAACCAATAACCGAAAATAAATCTTTCAGTTTTGTGATGTCGTAGTTACCAAGGATATCTATAATTGACTTTGGCGGTGCATTAAACATGGGAATCATTGCACCTAGCGATCGCTGCCAAAAGTCTACAAATTCTGCGTATTTCTTGGCATCACGTTCATTGTAACGAGCGATTTCTGCACAAGTCTTTTCCACTGACTTATGTCCTAAGAAATATTTGCCATCAGGATGAGGACAGAAAACAACTGGATCGCACTCCAAATAATGCAATCCGTATTTTTCTAGTTCTAATTCTTCAACAACTGGCCCTAAGTGAATAAATTCATGGTCAATAGCACACAAATTAAATTTAAATCCAGGTGCTTCTTGGGGTAAACATTCTTCAGTTGTGGCTGCGCCACCTGGAACAGAACGCTTTTCTAGTAACAGAACGCTATAACCAGCTTTTAGCAAGTAAGCTGCACAAACTAGCCCATTATGTCCAGCACCAATCAGCACAACATCATACTCTTGCATAGTTGTTATTTCAAAAAATAAGTAGCCTTCAAAAGCTTATAAAATTTTTAATAAATTTACATCACTCCCTAGTTACAAAATTTATCTTTAACCAGTGTAAATACTACTAAGGAGATAGGAAACTTGACAATGGTGGTATTTGCCGCACTTGAGTTTCTATCATAAGTATTAAACTACCGATTTCTACTTCTATATCTTTAATAGAAAATGCTATATCCTCCCATTTTAAAGATGGTAGATTCATCAGTTCTTTAGCTTTCTGGATGAATGCTGTAATTAATTCTATTGAAACACCATCTCCCTCAGTGCAGTTAAAACTCTCCAACATGGCGGGTTGTAAATCAGTCCGTGGACGAGCGATCGCAGTGTAAGCTAAAGGGCGAGTTTTTCCCATTTCCTTTAAAAACACCTTTCCTTTACATTCTATTTTGCCATCACCAGGTAAAAATACCTGAATTTCTTCCGGCTCAAAACTCACAATTTCGCCATCTACATTCAACTCAAAATTTTGCATCCAGCTACGAGCAAAGTCTGATGCTAAAGCGCGGTTAATATCTACTTCTGTAACTATAATGCGAGCTATGGCATTTACTGGCTCATTAAGTTCTATTTGACCAAAAATAGCGCTGAAGGGATTGATAGCAATACTATCTGTTTGCAGTTTTATTTCTTGTACGCGAATATCTTCCTGGATGACTAATCCTTGACCCGCAAATGAAACTCCATCCGCCTGTCCCTGAACTATTTTCAATAGATCGGTTTGTACATCTATTTCTATTTTTTCTACTTGATCTAGCTTCTCGGATATTCTTTTTTCAGCTTCCTTAGATATAATTTTCTCTTCAAATCCATGCTCATCAGGCATTAATTATTAATCTCCTAAATATCCTCTTAATCATTACTGTAAAGACTAATTTTGAAGAGTGAATCTATATTGCGGTATAGATTAAATTAATTCGTAATTTTTAAACGGGATTACCTTTGTTAGGGAACAATTACAAAGTATTTTATACCAATTCTTTATGAAGCTGCATAGAATTCGATCCCCCCTAGCCCCCCTTATAAAGGCTACGGTGTATACACAAGTCTGAAGTAGTTTACTCACCTGGTTTATGCGTCAGTTTTACCCCACCCTAACCCTCCCCTTGCAAAGGGGAGGGAACAAGATTTTCCGGTTTCCCTCCTTTACAAGGGGGGATTAAGGGGGGTAATTCAACTTGTGTATACACGGTAGCCTTATAAAGGGGGGAATTCAAAGTCCCCCTTTTTAAGGGGGATTTAGGGGGATCAAGATATGTGCAACTTCACATTAAATTGATATTAAATAATTAGGAATTAGGCTGGAAATATCTCTAAATATATATAGCGCTTCTCGACAGCGTGAGGTGCAATTTTGACCTCTCTCCTTTTAGAAGCTACCGTGTACATACAAGTCGAGTTACCCCCCTTAGTCCCCCCAAGGCATTGCTACGGTGTACACACAAGTCTTGTCGCAGTCATATCTTTATTAAAAAATCTCGGACTGCGTTTCTATCCCGCCTCGGAATGAATTCCGAGTCTCATAGCTGAAGTCCACTTAAGTGGACTAAATTGATTGTTCAGTCCACTTAAGTGGACTTCAGCTATTAGCCCTGAACTTTAGTTCTGGGCGGGATGCGGGTAATGTGGGTAAAAGAGTTGAAACCTATGTGGACAGCACTTGTGTGTACACCGTAGCTTGCCAATAGACGGAAGTTAAACAGTAATTGTCTCAAGGATGGGAGACTTCACTTGACGTTGACTCGTGACAACCATCTCAATAGGACGATCTGGCCCTGTCACCAAACCACGGCGTTTAGGCCGCACTTCACCGTTGTCAACTAGTTCTAATTCCAGGCTAGAAAGGATTTTAGCAAGTGCTAGCTTCATTTCTAACTGGGCAAATGCTAGACCAATACAACGCCTTGCACCACCGCCAAAGGGCAAATATTCATAGGCAGAAAATTGCCGTTCTAAAAACCGTTCTGGCTTAAACTGCTTAGGTTCTGGGTAAATATCTTCCCTGTGGTGGGTCAAATAAATGGAACCAAGTAAGACTGTACCCGGTTCTAGTTCGTAGCCGCCTAATGATATTGGTGTTCTTACTTTTCTGGGAAAAGTTAGTATACCTACTGGGTAAATCCGCAATGTCTCGGAACACACAGCGTTGAGATAGGGTAACTTGAAAACGGTTCCGGGGTCTGGATTATCGCCCAAGCTATCTAATTCTTGCAGTAGCTTTTGGCGCACTGATGGTAGTTTGTGAATCCAGTATAATGCCCATGCTAAGGCTGTCGCCGTGGTTTCGTGACCGGCGACTAACAGAGTCATCAATTCATCGCGCAACTCTTCATCAGTCATGGGTTGACCGGCTTCATCCCTAGCAGCCATGAGTAAACTAAGAATATCTGTGCGTGATGAATCTGGTTGTTCTCGACGTTCCCGAATTTCCTCGTAGATGAGTTCGTCAGCTTCTTGCTGGAGGCGCATCTGTTTTCCCCAGAAGTTAATCGGGCCAAAATCCCTTTGCAAAACTGGAAAATAAAGCAAAGCCACACTTAACCGAGAACTAGCTTTTTCTAAAAGATCGCCCAAAAATTTCTGTAGTTTTTCGGCGCGAGGCCCTTCATGTAGCCCAAACACAGCTTGCATAATCACCCGCAAGGTAATGGCTTGGGTTGCAGACCGAATATTAAAGGGTTTACCTATCTGGTATTGGCTGATGACTTTTTGAGTGACATCGGTAATCACCTCACTATAATTCCGCATTCTTTCGCCGTGAAAGGGAGGCATTAACAACTGGCGTTGACGCTGGTGTTCTGCACCGCTAATGCTAATTATAGAATGCTTGCCCAGTAAAGGTTCAAACACCTTATTCAGATCACCAGGCGCTTCTAATTCCTTGGTGTCATTTGTCAAAATTTGCTGTTGCGCTTGGGGGTTGCTGACAATCACCAAAGGAGGAAGATTGTTGTCTAATCTGAGAGTAAAAATCTCGCCATAGCTTTTGGCACAATCCTCCATAAATGACATCGGATTAACAATCCAGCGCACCATCTGTAAAACTGCTGGAGTTTTAGGGCCGTTTGGGAATTTCATAAATTTTTTTGCTACTTAATATTTTTTTGCTACTTAAACTAACCAAAATTCTGGTTGCCTAACCATTTAAAGTACTTATTCTAACGTTGCAAAAAAGCAATAAACTGTTACAACCTCGAAGATGTAAAATTTTTGTTAAATTCAACGAGCATCTACAGTTTCACTTAATCGTCAAAAGGTACTCAGCATGACTGCAATTTCCGCAAAGGCATCTTCAGCGCTTCCCAATTTTTCGGAAGGCATTCAATATTTTGGTGAAGCGTTACCAGATTTTGAAACTTATGGTGCAACACCTGCTATAGAGTCGGGCAAAATAGCGATCGCATCTCCCACAGATAAAGCAGCTGTATATCAAACTTTACTGGCTGCCGATGCCTTACGCTACTTGACTTTGCAAGTTACTGGTAGTAAAGCTTCTGGGCATCCCGGCGGATTCGCCAGCCAAGCAGAAGCTTATGCATCTCTTGTCATGCTGGGATACAAAAACATTATTACCGAAGTCGGACACCACGCCCCCGGATTTTATAGTGCCATGTTCTTGGATCGTTCGCTAGAGGACATGGGAATTTTTACAGTCCAACAATTGCGCGATCGCTTCCGAGAAAAGCACGGACTTTTAGGACACCTTTCTGGTTACATCCCCGGTATTCTCGCACCGGCTGGGCCTTTAGGACAAGGGCAACACTTTGCAATGGCGGCTGCACTGTTGCACAAAGATAAGTTGTTCCCCTTTACAGTTGGTGATGGTGGATTGGGTGAGCCTTATATTGTAAGTGCGATCGCGCATTTCCATACTGCTTATCCTGCTGTCACAAACTTCTTACCAGTGTTGGTGTGGAACGGTTACAGCCAAGAACATCACAGCATGGTTTCCCTGAAAACCAATGAACAGATGCAAGCATATTGGCAAGGTAACGGTTTTGATGAAGTGGTGTTAGTGGATGCCAAAGATTTTGACGATCAAAACCAACCAGGGGATTACGTTGATAGTACGGCTTTCTCCTTTGAGAAACGCCTAGAATTTACGCAAGCAGTACTTTCGGGTGTAGATAAAGCAGCGCGTTTTGCACTCGGTGGTAAACTTACCGTCTTCATTATTAAACAACTCAAAGGTGCAGGAGTCCATGCGCGGGGTGCAAAATCTCACAACTTGTATCCTAAAGATACGTTGGATGCGCCGCATATTATTAGTGCATTGCAAACCCGTGCTTTGTCTGCGGAAGCTTGGCAATTAGTCAGAACAAATGCCGAACGCGCCGGTGGTGGCCCAGCCGCAAAAACTGTGGTGACAGAATTTGAATTACCATTGCCAGAATTAGGCGAATTACCTTTAGAAGAATATGCAGTCGGTGGCGAACCCAAAGTTTCCACAACTGCGATGGGACGATTGGTAGGAATAGTTGGAAAGAAAGATCAGAATTTCCTTGTCACCAACGCTGACGGTAACGAAGCATCGGGAATTGCCAACATCAACCAAGCATTAAAGATTATCCACCCCACAACCGACGACTTATATAACCAAGCACCAAACGGACAAGTTTATGAACCATTGAGTGAAGATGCTTGTGCCGGTTTAGCTGCGGGTTTAGCGTTAATGGGTGCAAGAACATTGTGGTGTTCTTATGAATCTTTTGCCATCAATGGATTACCAATTTGGCAAACTGTAACCCAATCAATGGCAGAATTGCGCCGTCAAACTCCCTCAACTATTACTTTATTCACAGCAGGCGCATTAGAGCAAGGACGTAACGGTTGGACTCACCAACGTCCAGAAATTGAAGCTTACTTTGCTTCGTTGATGCGAAATGGAAATGTTTTCCCATTATTTCCGCCTGATGCTAATAGTATTCAAGCTTGTTATGACTGGGCGTTGAAAACTAAGAATAAGGGAGTTGTGATTACAGCCAGTAAATCGCCGTTACCAATTCGCACAACTTTAGAACAAACTCGTCAAGGGTTGCGCGATGGTGCAGTGTTATTACATGAAATCGCTGGTGATAAACAAGTTGTATTTGCTGTAATTGGTGATATGACATTGATGCCAGTATTTGAAGCTGCTGCTTTCTTGGAAACTGAAGGTATTGGTGCCAAGATAGTTTCTGTCATCAATCCTCGGCAATTGTACCGTAGTCATGATACCGCGTGGGATACCTGTTCTGAACCCGAAGGCGGTTTCTTGGATGATGCGAAATTTGCCGAATTATTTGATGGCGATGCATTAATTGCTGTTACTGGTGGTGCTGCTGCGATGCTGGAACCAATTCTGTTGCGGAGTACAGCCAAGCGCGACACCTTTGCTTGGAAGCGTGGAGAGACTACAGCCAGTGCTGGTGAGTTGATGGCATTTAATGGATTGACTGCTGAAGCGTTAACGAAACGTGCGATCGCGTTAGTTCATTAGGGCTAAGTGTACTACTCCTACCTAAGTTTATCTTAGGTGGGGGTTGTTAAAAAAATTATTTCATACTAGGTGGTATGGACAATAATAAGTTACTCAATTTATCATGTTTATTAAGAAAAATTAAGGCATCCTGACTTAGCCAACCTGTTAACTTTTTAGCATGATCATAATTTACAACTAGATCATCAAAAGACATTTTTTTAGTACAAAAAATGGGTTCATGATGAAAAACACGGTTACGTAGCTCGCGTATTCCATGTAAATCCTTTCTGATTGAGGAAATATTACGTATAAGATTATACTTTTTAGGAGCGTTTGGGAAAATTTGACTAATATAATTTTGCCAAATTCTTCTTTCATAAGAGCGATTTATCATTCCTGTCCAAAAACCAAAAGTTAGATTGGCGGTTAATGTATCTTTTGTGATTAGCCTTTGAGTTTTTAAAAGCTTATATTTTGTTTTTTGTATTTCGTCCCACTCATAGTTCTTTTTTCCTGACGGCAAAGGTAAAAATTGTCCATCAAACCACTCTCCTTTATACCCATCGAACCAAGTATCTCCATAGTGCTTGACAAGTACACCACTAATTCGATTCCTTAAAGTTATTTCAAGTATGCAGAGTGTTGGGTAAATTGATTCTGATAGCCTCAGATTTAGTTGATATAGTTCTAAAGCCTGTTGCTCATCATGATTTGCAGCTTTGAGGTAGGTTGCTAGGCGTGGCTCAGAAAAAATAGTACAGATGTCCTTATACACAGTAATATTTATATTTTCCTTACATAAAAATGTGATATTTATGTCATAACTCTGATTAATGAGAGATTCAAGATACTTATATCCACGTTCCTTAGCCTATTATTCTATTGACCCTTGAAAATTTTGCTGATAGTTGCTAGGATATATCACATAAGCCTTGGGAAACTCCTTGGAGCATAAAGCCAAGCACATCCAATGGTGTGCAAACACTAACACCGCGCTACTGCTGGCTATAATCTTAATTGTCTAGCCAAACTAAATTTAAGATTACCGAATCTACGCCTTCCCATGCAGAGTTTAGCGCGGATTTAAAGGAAAAGATGCAGGCTTAGAGTTCCCGACCCCAAGGTAACTATTTGTTAAACCAAAATAACGACTTCACAAGTTAATAAAGGCTGCTATTAGCTCACTGTGCTGTTATCTAAGGGAACACTGGTCACGGCGATTAATTACTGGAACCAATGGTTCTATATCTAGCAATGTATATCGCCTCATCAGGAACCGTAACCATCCATATAATCTTTATTAGTTGATAAGTCACTTACTGCTTCCACACAACTAACGTATTCTTGAGCAAGAGTCAAAGCTGAAACACCTGACTTTATTTCTTCAAAAGATAACTCTTACTTTTGTATTTTCGCAAGTAAAAATTCTACAAAATGTAATGCCTCTTGTTGCTTATCAGGAGGTAATATTGTGACTTTATCTATAATAATTTACTCAATACTCATTTTCTCTAGCCTCTGGTATCAACTAATATCTTTATAAATTTTAAAATACTATTTGGCAGTATGCCTTTATAAATTATAAATTTATCAGATGTGAGTGGTTTAAAAGTAATCTACAATAGGGTCATGCTAAAAATTTCTCTCAATCTTAAAAGTTAATTATGCTTATAAAATTTGAAGAAATATATAGAGACATTGATACTTTACCAGAAGAAGCTCAAATATTACTACTTGATTTTATTCAGTTACTCAAAAAGCGGTATCCTCAATCAGAATCAGAAAATCATAGTCAAGAAAAAAGTCTCTATGATAAGTTTGATGAAATTGGATTAATTGGTTGTTGTTCTGTGGAAGAAAATTTATCAACTACATATAAAGAGGTTTTATCTAATACATTAGATAATAAATATGATCATCGTTGATACAGGATTTTGGTTAGCTCTTATTGATAAAAAAGACACTCACCACGAAAGAGCAAAACAAGCTTTAAAACAATATAATGAACCTTTAATTACAACATGGTCTGTTGTCACAGAAACTTGTTATCTTTTGCTAACTCGCAAGGGAGTTGACGCTGAAATTATTTTTCTAAAGAGTCTACAACAAGAATTGTTTACGATTTTTAATTTAGAACCTCATCATACCCCTCGAATTATTGAATTAATGAAAAAATATGCTGATCTTCCAATGGATTTGGCTGATGCTTCCCTAGTGATTTTAGCAGAACATTTAGGGCATGGACGCATTTTTTCAGTAGATCAACGTGACTTTAATACCTATCGTTGGAAGCAAAGTTATCCTTTTGAAAATCTCCTATTTTGAAGTAATGATAAATTTATCAGCTGCGATCGCGCAGTTTCTATTCTACCGAATAGGGCAAACAATTGCTGAATTTGATTTACTAATTGCTAGTGTTGCACTTGCAGGAAACTACACTTTAGTAACAAACAATACTCGTCACTACGAACGCATCAACGGATTAAAACTAGAAAACTGGACTCTGCCTTAAAAACTTAGCAAAAATAAGCATATTAACACTGTGAAATTATTGCTATCTAAACACCATGACAGATTTATCAAAAATAATTGCCCACAAAGGCGACAATCCACTAATTACCTCACCTGAAAATTTGCCGTCGCAAGAAGACGTAGAACTTGAGCGAAAACTGAGAGAACTTAAGTTTAAACAAGAACTAAGAAAAGATTGGATTTTATTTATTGTTAGGGATGTAATAATTTTTCCTGCCGCTATCCTTTTTATTTTTGCTGCCAGTGGTTATTCCCTATTTCTTCATATTCATGGGTAACTTACTCTGACTACAATTTTTAATCACCACACAGGCGCAAGGTACACAGAGAAAGAACAGACGATAAAGTTCACAAAAGTTTGGAATTGTTAGAAATTATTTATCTTGTTTTTGTGTTTCTTTCTGTGGTTATTTAAAAAATCTTATAACCTATCTAGCTCAGTGCAATTGCGTAACTAATTTTACAGACGACGAAGCCAACTTGCTACAAGTAGACTCATCTTTATATCCACACAAATTTTGCTGGATATAAAGTAAGTACCTAATGGAAATCATCTAAAAATATGGGGCTTTTAATATTTTCTGTTGCTTTAGTTGCCATTGTTGCTGTCATTATCATTAATAGCTACAACGATTTAGTCAAGTATCGCAACCGTTACAAAAATGCTTACTCTCAAATCGATGTTCAATTACAGCGCCGCTATGATTTAATTCCCAACTTGGTGGAAACTGCCAAAGGGTACATGAAACATGAACGAGAAACTTTAGAAGCAGTAATTGCGGCTCGGAATTCTGCAATTAATGCTAGCAGTCGTGCTGTGCAAAATCCCGGCGATCCGCAAGCGATGCAACAGTTGGGTAATGCTGAAGGGGCACTAATGGGTGCGTTAAGTCGGTTGATGGTACTTTCAGAATCTTATCCAGAATTGAAAGCCGATCGCAGCATGACTCAGGTAATGGAAGAATTATCTTCCACTGAAAACCGGATTGCTTTTGCCCGTCAGGCTTTTAATGACGCGGTGACACTTTACAACACCAAGAGCGAATCTTTCCCCAGCAATCTTGTGGCAAATACTTTTAACTTTACTGTTGCAGAATTGCTTGCCGAAGCTACTCCAGAAATGAGAAATGCTCCACGCGTGTCTTTTTAGGTGTCTATGAATTTCTTTGAACATCAGGATCGGGCACGCCAAAATACGCAACAATTAATTGGGTTATTTTCCCTGTCGATCGCAGTCATGATTATGGCGATTTATATTGCCACTTTATTTATGTTCGGCATGGCTTTCCGTGTTTGGTGGCATCCAGGGATATTTCTCTACGTGGCTGGGATTACAATAGTTGCGATCGCAGTAGGAAGTCTCTATAAAATTGCCTGTCTCCGTCAAGGAGGAAGCGTAATCGCTCAGGAGTTGGGGGGAAGACTCCTGCTACCAGATACAGCCGATGAACAAGGGCGACAACTATTAAATATTGTCGAGGAAATGGCGATCGCTTCTGGTATTTCCGTCCCACAAGTTTATCTCCTGGAAAGAGAAACCGGAATTAATGCCTTTGCTGCCGGATTTACGCCCAATGATGCTGTAATTGGAGTTACCCGTGGAACTTTGGAACACCTGAGCCGGGATGAACTACAAGGAGTCATCGGCCACGAATTCAGTCATATTCTCAATGGAGATATGCGGCTAAATTTGCGTTTAGTGGGACTACTGCACGGGATTTTGTTCATTTACATAACCGGGGAATTGTTGTGGCGCATTCGTGATACCTTCCGTTTAGGAAAGGAAGATAAAGGTTTACCTATCTGGGCTTTTGGTTTGGCACTAATGGCAATTGGCGGTATCGGCTTACTCTGTGGACGCTTGATTAAAGCCGCCGTCTCTCGCCAACGCGAATTTCTCGCCGATGCGTCAGCAGTACAGTTTACTCGCAATCCTAACGGACTTACCGGAGTCTTCCAAAAACTCCAACAGATGGATTCACGCTTGATTTCGCCCGGAGCAGAAGCCGCTAGCCACATGTTTTTTGGCAACGCCCTCAACCCCTCTTTCTGGGAAGATATGTTTTCTACCCACCCACCTTTAGCAGAACGTATCCGCCGCGTTGGGGGTTTGAACGTCAGCAATTTAGCAGCAATGCCATCTCGCAATCAGATGCGTTCCCCCTCCCAGGAATCCTTAACAATGGGCTTTGCTGGTGATTCCAGCGCCACGCCAGCAAAGGTTGTAAACCAAGTTGGAAGCGTTACACCAGAGCATTTTGCCCATGCTCAAGCCCTGTTATCGCAGTTACCGGAATCCCTGCGCTTGGGTGTACGGGAGCAGGAAAGTGCAATGGCGATCGCTTTTGCGCTAGCGTTAGATACTGAAAATATCGAGATCCAAGAACGTCAAATTGCTTGGTTACGCGAGGTGCAGCCTACTGAGTTGGTAGAAAAAACCATAGAATTTCGCAGCGAAATTAACCAGTTAGATCCCAGCATTCGTCTACCACTTGTGGATTTGGCAGTACCTATATTACGCCAAAATTCTGCCAAAGAATGTCAAAGGCTGTGCAAATGCGTCCACGGTTTAGTTGTAGCCACCGGAAGTTTATCACTGTGGCATTTTGTGTTGCAGTTAATACTTTGGCATCGGCTGCAACCTAGTATCAATCCCACGTCGCCTACAACGGTAGAATTCACCACCATCGAACAGATTTGGCCAGATAGTCTATTAGTACTGTCCGTAATTGCCCGCGTTGGACATTCCCAACCCGATGCCCACACCGAAGACATCACCTATGCTTTTCGTTCTGGAGTTTTTCGACTTCCCAAAGCCGGAGAGCAAGAAAAACCAGAAATACCACTAACCTGCAATTTCACTGAACTTAAGAAAAGTATTGAGCGCCTCCGTCTTGCGAGTCCCAAACTCAAGCAAGCTATTGTTGATGCCTGCGCCCACACAGTACTTTTAGATAACAAAGTTACTTCATCAGAAGCAGATTTACTCAGAGCGATCGCTATGACGCTAGACTGTCCCATCCCCCCATTTTTAAATCCTCAGCGTGGCATTTCAAAACAGAAACAATCTTCTCCAAAACGAAGTTAATGTAATTAGTGAGACACGATTATTTATAAATAAACAAATAAAGTCCGTTTTTGCGGACTTTTCTATTAATTTTTCTTATAGTTGTAAATGTTTGTTTACTAGAACAATAACCTGTTGCATTTACATTACGTTTACAGGCAATTGATTTATCGAAACAGAATTCAGGAGTCAGGAGCCAGAATTAAGTTGGATATTTTGAACTTCATAGTGGATGAATCCAGGGCGTTTTTGCACCTCCACTAAATCTGCATATTTGGAACAATTCAGTGGCGGGTCTGAATCCCCCATTCTGACTCCTGTTAGCGGATAGCTAAGGTTTAGCCCATTCTGACTTCTGAATTCTAACTTCTGAATTCTTCTTCAATTTCGTTCTAGTTACTCTTATATAGGACTCATATTTGATTTGGTGAAAAAACTCAGTACAACTAAGAAGCCTTCTTGACTGTTGTCTGTTGCCTGTTACCTGTCTACGCAAATTTGTTCAGAAATCAAAGCGGATTCCTATAGTATAAATAGTTATCTTGGCAAAAGAGTATCATATTGTACAAAAAAATTTACATTGCCTAGAAGTATTAATTTGCCTGAAAAAGTTTGGACAAAATGCCAGCATTCCAGAAAATTGATTGCTATATTAGATTAAATAACTATTCTGGCAAGGGTTAAAAAGCTGTGCGGGATGATTTACAGGGCTTGGAAATTAGTCAGGATGAACTACAAAAGCTGACTAATTTACCTGTTAACGAGGATCTTTTAATCATTACAAATCCTCTGAAGATATTAGCAAAGATATATATACAAAAAGTTAAAAGTTCAGAAGGAGCAACTGTAGTTTTTATTGGTTTTTCTACATTTGTTTTTGTCTATATTCTATTTGACATAATCATTAAATTTTTTGTCACATGGGTAACAATGCCATCTTGGATATTATTAATGTTATTAAGCTTTTGGGTTGGCGGTGTTACGCAAACTATCTTGTATTTAATATGGAAAACTAGAAGTAGAATTGTCAAAAATAATATGACAAAATCTCTACAAATCTTGTTAAATGAGGTTAATAGATATAATACTGTGATTAAAGTCATAGATATCAACGACCAAATAGAAGAAGCGGGTAATCCAGAAGTTCTTATAAAAGAAAGAGAGGGTGTTATCGAAGCTCTTAAACTCACCAAAGCTGATTTAGTTCGTGCTTTGAAAACAGAAAGAATTTTGAGAGAAAATAAGAGCTTTATCCTTAGTAATACAGAACTATTCGTCAATAATTTAGCAACTTTAACAGCCATGCAAGTAACGGAACAGGCTACCGAGCATGGAAGGTTACTCAACGAAGCATTACAGATTGCATTAGATGTGCAACACGAAATGAAAAGGTTACAAACTCATCGTTAAGATAATTCGTAATTCGTAATTCGTGATGACGCTCTCTACGTTCGCGGGAGCGTGTCGCAGACAGACGCTAAAAGCATAGATGCTCCAGATAAGTCCATACACGCTGTTGGCTGGAGACATTCTCAATGGCTTTTTTCATAATCCTTCCCACGGTTGCGATCCCCGGTCTAACATAAAGAATATTCCTAAAGCGATCGCTCATGAGCATGGACTGGAAAGAAGTCAGAGGCAACTGGGTAATCATTCCCCGAAATCCCATAGGTATCGTTCATTTTTTGGGAGGTGCATTTGTCGCCACTGCACCGCACATCACTTATCGCTGGTTACTCGAACAATTGGCAAGTAAGGGTTATGTTGTAATTGCTACACCTTTCGTCAATACATTGGATCATACTGCGATCGCAAAATCAGTGCTACTAAATTTTGACCGCACCCTCGAACGCTTACAAGACTCTGGGGCATTACGCAAACTTTACTTCCCCATCTACGGCATTGGACATAGTATGGGCTGTAAACTTCACTTGCTGATTGGTAGCCTCTTTAAAGTAGAACGTGCAGGTAATATTTTAATATCCTTCAATAACTACGCCGCGAAAGAAGCTATCCCACTAGTAGAACAGTTTAATTCTACTTTGAAAATCGAGTTTACACCCTCACCCTTGGAAACTAACAAGCTTGTCCAAGCTCGTTACAATATCCGACGCAATTTATTAATAAAATTTAGTAATGACACCATTGATCAATCAGCAGCTTTAACCAAAATCTTACAAGAACGTTTTGATGACATGGTGACAGCACAAACGTTACCAGGAACTCATACAACACCTCTAGGTCAAGATATTAAATGGCAAACTGGAACATCTTTCACCCCCTTTGATGCATTAGGGCAATGGTTTAAGCAAGAAGCATACCGCGACTTAAACCAGCTAAAAACCACTATCCTTTTGTGGTTAAATCCTCTGGCAGCGCCATAATTTTTTATGAGTGTTAAACAGCCATAAATTCGACGCGAAAAGAAAAAATAGTTAGTAGTATAATCCAGATGTACTACTAACTAGCCAATATCATATTTTTATTTTCTATTTTTACAGCAAATTATTAATGAGTGTTTCTTACAACTTTCTATGTTTCAAATACTAATAATTGATGACGATTATTCAATAAAAATACTCCTGAAAAGGATGTTGGAAAAACAGGGTTATGAGGTAGTTACAGCCAGTAGCGGCGAGGAAGGAATAGAAAAGGCACTGGCTTACCGTCCTGCGCTAATTATTTGTGATTGGATCATGCCGGGTTTGACTGGACTAGAAGTTTGCCACCGCATTAAGACAGACCCCAAATTTTTTACCACATTCTTTATTTTATTAACATCCTTAGATTCCGTTGCTGATTGCGTCAAAGGTTTAGATGCTGGTGCTGATGATTTTATCTCCAAACCTATTGAGCATAATGAATTACAAGCACGGGTAAGAGCAGGATTACGCCTACATCAATTGAGTAGAGATTTGCAGGCTCAAAAGTTGCTTTTAGAATCAGAAATGTCAGAAGCAGCAGAATATGTGCGATCGCTGCTGCCTTTTTCCATGACTGAACCATTCAATATAAATTTCCGATTTATTCCCTCGCGACAACTTGGCGGTGACTGTTTCGATTACTATTGGCTTGATGATGATTATCTGGCAATTTACTTACTCGATACTGCCGGACATGGACTCAAAGCGACTCTTCCCTCTGTTTCAGTGCTGAATCTGTTGCGTTCCCGTGCGCTCAAAGGTCTAAATTACTATCAACCGAGTGATGTATTGAAGGCTTTAAATGATACCTTCCAGATGAATTATCAAAATGACAAATATTTTACGATTTGGTACGGAGTTTATAACCGAATCAATCGCCAGCTAATTTATGCTAGTGCAGGTCATCCACCAGCAGTTTTAGTAACCGGCACATCTCCAAGGAAGTCTGAAGTTAAACTCTTAAAAACCCCCGGTATGCCAGTCGGCATGTTTCCAGAGGCAAAATATGTTGATGGTTTTTGCAATATTGAAAAATTCAGTACCCTTTACATTTTTAGTGATGGCGCTTATGAAATAACTAAATCAGATGGCACACTTTGGAGTCTAGATGCTTTTATTCAGCTACTAGTTAGCTTACAAAATCCTATTGATAGCCAACTTGATCACATACTGAGTTATTTAATCGCCCTCAACTCCAAAGATGCTTTTGATGATGATTTATCTATTTTGCAAATGAAGTTTGATTAGTTATGTTTTGGAGAGTAAAACCTGATTAAATGCGTCTTGGCTGGGGAATATTTCAAATACTTTATCCATGTTAGTCAGTTCAAATAATATTCTGACTTGCTCATTAATTGAGCAGAGAACAAGCTTTGTATCCGCTGCTCGTAAGGTTTTGAAAGCTAAGACTAAAGCTCCTAAACCGGAACTATCCATAAACGTTACATCTTTAAAATCAACTAACACAATTTTCGCACCATTTTCTATAACATCAGTGATATTTTGTCGAAACTCTTGCGAAGTTGTGGCATTTAAATTACCACTGAGCTTAATAACTTTTACTTGTTCTCTCATGATTATGTCACGTTGATTTGTGTAAATGATGCTCTGATGTCGCTATTATATACCCATCATAGAACATTTAAAAATGCTTGCAAAATAAAATCCAAGATTACATATTGGGTAATCGTTGATAATTACTTAGGATGTATAAAGATTAATTATAAACATTTTCATCTGATTTTTTTAATCACAAAAAAATCATTAGCTCAATACAAGTATAGTTTTTCTAGTAGGAACAGACCAATTATAAATAAAGAAGGTAAGTAAGTCGGTATAGTAAAACTCATGTATGTTTATTTTTGTAAGAAAGATGGAATGACTGATTTTTAAGTTGTTTGCTGATTTGATGTTTCTTCATATAGGTTGATTTTCAATGCCCGCTTGCTTGCATCTCATTGACATAGGTATATACTGATCTACAAGCTGAAGTTACTGCTTTTCAGATTATTTCCCAAATATTTTTGCAAAACTGAGGTTCTCCAACAAACCTCATAATGATAGTCATGATTAAACAATTCAAAATTCAATGGGTTGCTGCGATCGCATTGCCTGGGTGGTAGGTATCGATTATTCTCCAATTTAGCGACGGGTCTGCATTACACACCAAATTTTCCCCTGCTCTAGCCCCCAATTCAGTACTACAAGCAAAAAGACTATGAAAATTACTTAACTATCGGGGTTTTATCTCAGAATCATTAGTGGATATAATCCTTTGTTGAATACTGAATACTTATGATAGTAACTAGCATCTACGTTTATTTATGTCCAATTACTTACATAATTAAAATAATTTACCTCTAGAGTGCCGCTCTAAAGCCAAAAATTTCGGTTTCAACAGCGCCAAGCAAGCTTGAAGCTACACCAATGCGCTAAAAGAAGTTCTCTGAGGCGATCGCCTCTCCTATTTTAGTATTCCCAATATCTGTCATTTCTCAACAGACAACACAAAAAGTAAAGAGTTATGAATTTTTAACTCCTAACATCCCTCAAACCGGATTGACTTTGGCTCTGTAAAGTAGCTTTTCACCTTGAAGGTAGCCAGTGTAGCGTACTTTGACTGTTTCTCCAGGTTGTGCAGTTCCCTCCATCAATTGGTGCAGTTGGGGATCGTATGGTAATTCTGCTCCCACAGGTGCGATCGCTTCCACTCCCCACGCCTGTAAAAGCTTTTCCAAAGGTTTCTGCACCAAGGGTACTATTTTGACTGCTGCTAGCTGGGGATTCTCCTGGGCTTTCTGTGCTGCTGTTGGCCATTGCAATAATAAAGACTCCAGCAGTTGCAAACTCGACTGCTGGAGTTCTTGTAGTAATATCTCTCTTTGCTGTTCTAATTGAAGTTGAGAGCGATCGTACTCTCTTCTTAAATCTGCAATCTCTTGTAACAATTGCTGAGTAGGCGCTTTTTGCTCTTGTAACAACTCTACGGTTGAAAAAGTTTTGATTAATTCATTCAATGACATCTGTAGCACTGACGATAGCTTGAGCAGCACATCTACCCGCATCTGCTCAAGTTTTCCTTGGCGTAACCGCAAAATCTGACGCTCTGAGACACCAGCAGCACGACTCAGCGCTTTAAAACTAGAAATACCCACCTGTTGCATTAAATCTTGCAACTTTTGGGTATTGGGCATTGGGTATTGGGTATTGGGCATGGGGCATTGGGCATTGGGCATGGGGCATGGGGCATTGGGCATTGGGCATGGAGCATTGGTATTTAGTGATTCAGTTTCTTCTCTATTCCCTATTCCCTATTCCCTATTCCCTATTCCCTATTCCCCATTCCCCCTTCCTATTCTTCCAGTAAACTTCTCAACATCCAAGCTGTCTTTTCATGTACTTGCATCCGCTGAGTCAATAAATCGGCGGTAGGTTCGTCGTTAACTTCCTCTATCACAGGAAAAATAGACCGTGCAGTTCGGACTACCGCTTCTTGTCCTTCAACTAGTAAGCGAATCATCTCCACAGCTTTAGGAACTCCAGGGGTTTCTGGAATCGAACTTAGTTTGGCATATTCGCTGTAGGTTCCTGGTGCGGGATAGCCAAGCGCTCTAATTCTCTCGGCTATTAAATCAACTGCTAAGGCTAATTCTGTATACTGGGTTTCAAACATCAAATGCAATGTTTGAAACATCGGCCCTGTTACATTCCAATGGAAGTTATGAGTTTTCAGATACAGTGTATAGGTATCAGCTAACAGGCGAGATAAACCGTCGGCAATTTTAGCCCTACTCGCCTCGTCAATGCCGATATTTACATTTTTGACTGTTACTTTCGATGACATAATTTTCTCCTAATTAGGTTATATGTAATTGGGGATTGGAAATTGGGAATGGGGCATTGGGGATTGGCAAGAAAATTAAGCCCTTGATTCCTAGTTCCTAGTCCCCAGTCCCCAATCCCTAGTCCCCAATCCCCATTATCTATGCCAAGTGCATCTTCAAAACGCTGCGGGGTGCTTTACGGACTCTGGCTAAAACGGTTTCTTTGCCTAAACGCTGGCAAGCCTCATACCGATGGCAACCAGAAAAGCCATAATATTGTCCATCTACTTCTAGAACATCAATAGGTTCTTGCTGCCCAATCTCCGCAATCGATTCCATTAAGGCTTGCACTTTATTTGGATCGTTTGCACGGGGCAATGGCCGTTTTATCTGATTTAATGGAATTTCTTGGACTCTAACCATAAAAAGTTTATCCAACTAGTTCTGTTTTTTACCTATAAATAAATCATAGTCATTATGACTTCGTTTTGCAACTAGTATTTGGGGCAAAATTGGTAATGGTATCATTGGAGCACTCATGCGACAAAAAAACCGCGCTACAAAGCAATTGGAAAATCAGCTCCAACGAAGCATTAAGGGGCAAAAGATGCTCTCTAAGAGAGATTACTTGCTATCGCAACTCTTGGAGACGCTTCGCGTAGCTTGCTTCCCCGTAGGGGTACGCTATCAGGTAGCCATGAAATTTTTGTTTTGGCGTTTTTCCCACACTGTGCTGACAACATTTTGTCTATTGGGTCTGACTGCGGCATCTGGGCCTGAGAGCAACATCCCGGATATGGAACTGAAAATTGGGATTGTGCAGCGATTTGGCTCACAACCTACAGCCAAGTTGCAACTGGAACCCATAAAAGGCGATCGCTTAAAGCTAAAATTTAAAGCGGGCAATAAGCAGCAAACCCTAGTTACCAATAACCCTGTAAAGCTGGAAACAGTCATGCAAGCTTTACCCCAGCCAGCAGTCGAAGAAGTGGTAATTTTGGGCACATACCGCACTTTTGAAACCGCAGAAGACAGTGCGAATAAATGGCGTTCTCAGGGAATGGAAGTGGAAATAGCCCAGCCAGAACGCTGGCAAGTTTGGGCAAAACGAGATGTTTACAGCACTCCTTTACTGCGACGCTTGTTATTACAAAACATCCAAGCTTCTACCAAAGAAAAAGTATATCTTGATACTCAAATTTTAAAACAAGTGCCGCGAGTCAGTTGGGTGGTGGATGGCAATCGCTACAGCCCGAATGATTTGGAAATTAGCACTGAGAAAAACTTGATTCGGGTGAATAAAAGCGAAAAACCAGAAAATGCTCGTCTTTATGCCGGGAGGCTGAATTTGCAGCCAAATGCATACGGCACATACACTCTAGTTAATCAAGTACCTTTAGAAACTTATTTGCGTGGGGTTGTGCCTTACGAAATAGGCACGGATGCACCAACAGCGGCGCTAGAAGCCCAGGCAATTCTCGCCCGGACTTATGCCTTGAGAAATTTACGCAGGTTTGCCGCAGACAACTATCAGTTATGTGCTGATACTCACTGCCAAGTTTATTATGGGCTGAAGGGAGCAGTTAGCAAAACAGACCAAGCGATCGCATCAACCAGGGGTAAAGTACTAACCTATAAAAATGAACTAGTAGACGCCCTATATTCTTCCACCACTGGTGGTGTCACAGCTTCCTTCAGTGATGTCTGGAATGGCGATGATCGTCCCTATCTCCGCCCTGTACTGGATGCTGCGACTAATTTTTGGGATTTGTCTAAGCAGAGTTTAGCAGATGAAAAGAACTTCCAAAAATTTATTAATACGCAACAAGGATTTAATGAGAGCAAATGGAATGTGTTTCGTTGGCGCAAGGAAACCCGTTTAGAGGATATTACCAAAGACTTGCAGAAATTTTTGCAGGTTAAAAATAGTCCTCATGCCAAATTTAAGACAATTCAAGCTATGGCAGTAGTGAAGCGAAGCCAGAGTGGACGTATCCTTGAACTTGCTGTTAAAACTGATCACAGCACCTTTGTTCTGCACAAAGACGAAGTTCGCAGCGCCTTCGCGGCTCCTACAAGTACGCTTTTTTACATAGAACCTCTGAACAAAGGCAAACCGGAACTCTGGGGATACGCTTTTATTGGTGGTGGATTAGGACATGGAGTTGGCTTAAGTCAAACAGGCGCTCAAAATTTAGCGAAACTAGGTTGGTCAAGTCCAAAAATTCTCCAATTTTACTATCCTGGTACTGAGATTCAAATTCTCAGTAAAGAGATTAAGCTGTGAACTACCTAAACTAACTTAGAGTATCAAACCGCAACGCGACAGTCATTCATGAGTCCAAGATATACCACGCCTAGTATTTAACGTGGTTTAAATTAGTCCGATGCATAAAAAGCTTTTCCGTCCACAAGAAAGAGGATATTCACCAATGACCATTGGTGTCAACTTAACGCGAAACCCCACGTCCGCCAGGGATTGTAAATCCCTGTCTCATAG